>CANKIV010000143.1 GCA_947482125.1 Alphaproteobacteria bacterium | reverse complement strand
CTGCTGGGCCCGTTGATGGCGCGCTGGCGTGCGATCCAGTTGGCGATGTACGGGTTGTTGGGCGGGCGCACCACGCTGGCGCCATGCAGGCCATGCTGCTCGCCCAGGATCGGCATCATTTCCCAGTTGGCGAAATGTCCCGACAGGAACATCAGCGCCTGTCCCTTATAGGCTTGGGGCGGATCGGGGGTAGTGAAGGTGATGCGCGGGTCATCGCCCAGCGGCGAGAATTTTTCCAGGTGCGGATACTCCGCCACCACCCGGCCGAGATTGTCCCACATCGCCATGCGGATGGCGTCGCGTTCCTCGTCCGACTTCTCGGGAAAGGCCGCCAGAAGATTGCGCCGGGCGACGCGATCGGGCGGCAGCAGCGAAAAAATGTTGCGGCCCATGAAGCCGCCCAGCGCCGTCGCCGCTTCCAGTCCGATGACGCGAAAAATCGCCATCAGGAAAAAGAAAGCGGCAGCTTCCGCGCCATAGCGCAGTTTTTGCAGCAGGGAGAGGCGGGGTTCCGTCATCGCAGAAAGGCGCTAAACCGGGGCCAGAGCCCTGTCAAGCAAAGCGCTCAGCGCGGCCGTGTCTTCGAATACGGACACGGCCTTTACCGCGCGAATGCCTTCACGTTGCGCCACGGAAAGGCGCACGAAATCCTTTTCCGTGGTGACCAGAACAGTGTCGCCGGCGATGGCTTTGAGCTGGGCGATCTCGTCATCGGTATAGGGATGATGATCGGCGAAAAAACACGAGCCGGTCACATCGACGCCGCCGGCTTCCAGCGACGCGATGAACTTCTCGGGTCGCCCGATGCCAGCAAAGGCGAAGACGCTTTTACCCGCCAGGGCATTGGTCTCGACCGCAAGGCGGGTGCGCAGAACGGGTCCGGAAAATCCCTGCAGGTCCGGGCTGCCGTTGCCGGCCAGGACAACCGCATCGGTGCGCCCCAGGCCCTGCGCCACCCGCTCGCGCAAAGGCCCGGCGGGAATCATCAGACTGTTTCCGAAGCCGCTATCTGCATCCACCACCACCAGCGAGAGCGTTTTGCGCAGCGCGAAGTTCTGATGGCCGTCATCCATCACCAGAATGTCGGCGCCTTTTTCCGCCGCCAGCCGGGCGCCGGCGGCGCGGTCCCGCGCCACGATGGTGGGCGCGGCGCGCACCAGCAGCAGGGCTTCATCGCCCATGACGGATGCGTTGTGCGCTCGCGCCACCTGGGCGGGGCCGCGCTCGCTGCCGCCGTAACCGCGCGTCAGGAAGAACGGTTTGCGGCCACGCGCCCGCAAGGCTTGGGCGATGGCGATGGCGATGGGAGTCTTGCCGCTGCCGCCCGCCGTCAGATTGCCGACACAGATTACCGGCATTCCGGGATCAAAAGGTTTTGCATGTTTGGCCTTAAGCGCCACACTGGCGCCGTACAAGGCGCCGAGCGGCGACAACAGGGTCGCCAGCAGGCCGCGCGATTGCCAGAAATCAGGCGCGCGCATCGAGCATCTGCCTGAGTGCGGTCACCGTGCGTCCCACGGCGCCGGACAAGGTGGCCGCGCCGCGCGCCGCGGCCTCGCCGGCCTGGGCGGCAACGTCCGGGTCCAGCAGCAACCGCGTTGCTTCGCGGGCAATATCGGCGCTGTTGTGGACAAGGCCAAAGCCCTGTGCCGACAGGACCGCTTCATAGGCAGTTGCGGCACTGGCGGTGTGCGGGCCTGCCAGCACCGCGCAATGCAGCGCAGCGGGCTCCAGCGGATTGTGCCCACCCAGCGGCACCAGGGTGGCACCGATGAAGCAGAAGGGCGCCAATCGGTAGAACAGGCCCATTTCGCCCATTGTGTCGGCAATATAGATGGCGGTCTGGGCGGTTATGGCGCTGCCGGTGGAGCGGCGCTTGCTGGCGCGCGACCCGCACAGCATCTCCAGGTCACCGCCGCGTTCGACATGACGCGGCACCAGAATGGTCAGAAGATCGGGAAAGCGCGCGCGCAACAGGTCGTGGGCGGGCAGGATGGTTTCATCCTCGCCCGGATGGGTCTGGGCTGCCAGCAATACGGGCCGCGTGCCGATCTGTTGGCGCAAGGCCGCCAGCGCCGCCTCATTGGCCGCCAGCGGTGGCGCATCGGCTTTCAGGCTGCCTGCCACCTGCACGTTGCGCGCGCCAAGCTTGCGGAATCGCGCCGCGACATCCTCATCCTGGGCCAGCACAACATCGAAAGCGCCCAGCAGCGTAGCCACGCTCCGTTTTGCCAGCCGCCAGCGTTCCGCCGAGCGCGCCGAAATTCGGGCATTGACCAGCGCCAGCCGAACGCCGCGCGCATGGGCGCCCAGGATCAGGTTGGGCCACAGGTCGGATTCCACGAACAGTCCGGCATCGGGCCGCCAATGATCCAGGAATCGCGCCACCGCGCGCGGCGTATCCAGCGGCACATAGTGGTGCAGCGCGCCCTTGGGCAGCCGTTGCTTCATGATGGTGGCGCTGGTCACCGTGCCGCTGGTCACCAGCACCTTGGCGCCATCCTCCAGCAGCTTTTCGATCAGGGGCAGGGCCGACAGGCTTTCCCCCACCGATGCGCCATGCACCCAGATCAGACGTCCTTCGGGGCGCGGCATGCTGGCGATGCCCAGCCGTTCGTTCAGCCGCGTCCGGTCTTCCTTGCCGCGCGCCACGCGCTGGCGCAGCAGCAGCGGCGCCAGGGGCGATGCGAGGCCCGCCAGCAGGCGCCAGGCGCAAAGGCCGACCGGCGTCCTCATCGCGCGTCTTCCAGATTGTGACGATAGAGATTGGCATACAGGCCATCGGCCGCCAGCAGTTCGGCATGGCTGCCGGACTGCGCCACGCCGCCTTTTTCCAGCACATAGATGCGGTCGGCATCCACAACGGTGGAAAGCCGGTGGGCGATGACGATGGTGGTGCGTCCTTTCATCAGGCGGGCCAGGGCTTCCTGCACCTGGCGTTCGGATTCGGCGTCCAGCGCGCTGGTGGCTTCATCCAGCAGCAGGATGGGGGCATTGCGCAGCATGGCGCGGGCGATGGCGATGCGCTGGCGCTGGCCGCCCGACAATTTTAACCCGCCTTCGCCCACCCGCGTGTCATAGCCTTCGGGCATTGCCATGATGAAATCATGCGCCGCGGCATTCCTGGCCGCCGCCTTGATCTCGCCCAGCGAGGCGCCGGGTTTGCCCAAGGCAATATTGTCAGCCACGCTTTCGTCGAACAGCACGGCGTCCTGGCTGACAATGCCGATGGCGGCGCGCAGGCTCTCCAGTGTCACCGTCTTGATGTCCTGGCCGTCGATCGCGATGGTGCCGCTGTCGCAGTCGTAGAAGCGCAGCAGCAGGTTGAACACCGTGCTCTTGCCCGCGCCGGACGGGCCCACCAGCGCAACCTTCTGGCCCGCCGCGATGTCCAGATCGACATGGGCCAGGGTCGGCCCGGCATCGGCATGATAGGCGAAGCCGACATCGCGGAAGCTGACCGCGCCGCCGCTGGCATGCAGGGCGGCGGCGCCGGGGCGATTGACGATGGCGGGGCGGGCGTCGATGGCGGCGAAAATGCGGGTGGCGGCGGCGATGCCGGCGCTGGCGGTGGGCCAGAGCTGGCTCAGATTGCGCACTGGCTGCTGCGCCAGGATCAGAGCGGTAAGAAATCCGGCAAAGGCGTTGAGGGTGATATGGCCATGCAGGCTCTGCCAGCCGGCCACGAACAGCACCAGCCCGATCACCACGCCCAGGAAAATATCGGTCAGCGGCGCGGCGGCGGCGCGCAACCGCACCGCCTTCAGCAAGGTGCCAAGGCGCGATTTCAACCGCGCATCCACCCGCGCGATGCTGTGCTCTTCCAGGCCGTAAGCCTTGATGATGCGCCGCCCGTCCATGGCTTCGGACAGCACCACGGACAGGTCGCCCGTTTCGCGCATGCCGCGTGTGGCGGCGCGGCGCATCGAGCCGCCCAGCCGCTCCATCACCCAGGCGACGCAGGGCAGCACGATCAGCGCCAGGATGCCCAGTTGCCAGTCGCTGATCAGCACATAGGCGAGATAGACGACCAGCTGCACCGATTCCAGGAAGATGGCGGCGACGCCCTGGGTCAGGGCATCGCGCATCAGGGTGGCGTCATAGAGAAAGTTGGAAACGAACTGGCCGGAATGCACCGCGTTGAGGTCGGCGAGATCGCGGCGGATCAGGCGGCCGAACATGTCGCGCTGGGCCGTCGCCACCGTCTTCTCGCCCAGCGAGTCCAGGGTCATGCGGCCGAAATACAGGGTGACGGCGCGCAGGCTCACCACACCCGTCACCGCCAGGGCCAGCGGCAGCAGCAATTCTTCCTGCCGGCGCAGGAAGATCAGCTTGATTTCCCAGTTGACCATCAGCGGCACCAGGCCGCCCAGCGCCGATGTCAGCAGCAGGCAGGTGATGGCCAGTGCCAGCAGGCCCCAATGGCCGCGCACATAGTCGCGCAGCATCCGGCGGATGATCGCGCCGGTTTGCGTTGGTCTGGGGCCCGACTGGGCCGCGCGGGGGAACGGCGCGGAACTCATGGTCGCGCCGATGTAGCATGACGCCCCCACGGAGGCAAAAAGGCCTGACAGGCCAAAAGCTTAGTGGTGATGAT
This sequence comes from Alphaproteobacteria bacterium, assembly GCA_947482125.1. GTDB lineage: Bacteria > Pseudomonadota > Alphaproteobacteria > Micropepsales > Micropepsaceae > Rhizomicrobium. The sequence goes on along the minus strand of CANKIV010000143.1, from coordinate 1,992 downwards.
CCTCGTCCGGCTCCATCAGCCGGTGCATATGGACCACGAAATAGCGCATCTGGGCCTGATCCACCGTGGCCTGCGCCTTGGCCAGCCAGGCTTTGCGGGCCTCCGCGAAGCTCGGATACATGCCGACAAAATCCAGCTTAGAGAGGTCCTTGAAGGTGATGTCCTGGGTGGATTCCAGCTCGCCCCCGAACACGAAATGCAGAAGCTGCTTGGATTCCCTGGACGACATATCGACTCCGCTCGTTGCACTGCACCATTGAAGCGCAAGCTGGCCTGCGCCCTAAGCATCCTTATTGTCGCAGCAGCGCGATAATACCCGCATGCAACGCGGGATTTGCCGCCACCAGGCTGGGCTGGATGGTGCTGGCGCGATTGTAGACGAGTTTGCGCCCGCGCGCATCGGTCAGCAAACCGCCCGCTTCCTTCAGGATGATGTCGGCGGCGGCCAGGTCCCAGTCGCGCTTGGCGGTCAGGCTGACGCTGGCATCGGCGCTGCCATCGGCCACCAGCATCAGGCGATAGGCGACCGAGTTGCGGTTCTGTACATGCATGGCCGGCCAGGGCGCGCAGGTGAGCTGGGTGCGGTCGCCCAGCATCGCGCATTCCGGCAGTTCAGCGCGGACACTGACATGGATGGGCGCGCCATTGCGCCAGGCACCGTTTCCGGTTCGTGCCGAATAGAGCTCATCGCTGATGGGATTGTAGATGGCGCCGCAACAGGGATGCCCATCCACCACGACGGCGGCGCAGATGGTGAAATGCGGCCGGTTTTTCAGAAAGGCGACGGTGCCATCGATGGGATCGACCACGAACACCTGGCTGCGGATGAGTCGGGCGGGATCGTCGGCGCTTTCCTCCGACAGCCAGCCATAGTCGGGGCGGGCCGAAGTCAGGCTTTCGCGGAGATACTTGTCGACCGCCAGGTCGGCTTCGGTGACGGGACTGCCGCCGTCCTTGCTCCAGCGCTTGTAATCACCGCAATAGAATTTCCGCGCAATGTCGCCGCCGGCGCGCACGGCGTCTTCCAGCAACCTGAGATCATCAGGCTCCGGCAAGCGTCATCCCTTCGATGCGGACGGTCGGCGCGTTGGTGCCGTGGCGGAATTCCAGGTCGCTGGCGGGTGTGAGGCGGGCGAACATGTCCTTCAGGTTTCCGGCAATGGTGACTTCCGAAACCGGAAACGCGATTTCGCCATTCTCGATCCAGAAACCCGCCGCACCCCGGCTGTAATCGCCGGTCACGCCATTGACGCCCATGCCCATCAGTTCGGTGACATAAAAACCCTGCTTTATGTCGGCGATCAGTTCCTTCACCGACAGCTTGCCGGCTTCCAGATATAGATTGGTGGAGGAGGGCGATGGCGGCCCCCCTGTGCCGCGCGCGGCATGACCTGTGGTCTCCAGGCCCAACTGCCGGGCGCTGGCGCATTCCAGAAACCAGCTGGTCAATATGCCATTTTCGATCATGGCGCGGCGCTGGTTGGCGACGCCTTCGCCGTCGAACGGCTTGGAGCGCAGCCCGCGCACCCTGTGGGGATCGTCGATCACGTTGATGCCGGGCGCGAAAATCGCCTGGCCCATGCGGTCCTTGAGAAAGGAAACGCCGCGCGCGATGGCCGCGCCCGAGATCGCGCCGGCAAGATGGCCCAGCAAGCCCGAAGCTTCGTCAGGATGAAACACCACCGGCACGCTCTGGGATTTCATGCTGCGCGGATTGAGCCGCTTGACGGCTTTCTCGCCGGCGGTGCGCCCGATCTCTTCGGCGCCGCGCAGGTCCGCCGCATGGCGGGCGCTGGCATGATCGTAATCTCGCTCCATCAAGGTGCCTTCACCGGCCAGCACGGCCACACCGATGCCATGGCTGGTGCCGGCATAGCGGCCGTAGAAACCGGTGCTGGTGGCCAGCGTCACCGCATTGCGCGAGAAGGAGGCGCCGCCACCTTCGGAATTGGTGACGCCTTTGACCGCCAGCGCCGCGCCTTCGGCGCTGCG
>CANKIV010000142.1 GCA_947482125.1 Alphaproteobacteria bacterium | reverse complement strand
TCACGCCCTTCACATGCTCGAACACGGCCTGCTGGCCCCAGAAGCAGCCGCCGGCCAGGACAGCGACTTCCGTGGCGGCCCGGCTCACCGGATCGGCGAGCGGCGCCGGGATCTGTTTGTTGAGATCGCCGGCGGAGACGCGCGACGACAGGAAGGCCGGGATCGCGACAATCATCGCAACGGCGGCGGCGGCCAGGACAAGCGGCTTGAGTTGCATGGGGGCGGCTCCTCGTCTCATCATTCTACGCGCACACGGCGAATTCGGATCAGCCGCCAAATTCCGCGGCGGCGGCACCGATCGCATCATAAACCAGATCGAGTTCCGCCGCAGTGATGCAGTAAGGCGGCATGACGTAAATGGTGTTGCCCAGCGGGCGCAACAATATGCCCCGGGCATGGAAAAAAGCCGTCAGTTCCGGCCCCCGCCCGGCAAGATAGCCCGGATCTGACACTTTCAGGTCCAGCGCCGCGATGGTGCCGAGGCGCCGGACACTTTCAAAGCGGCGGTCGTCCTGGAATCGGGCCAGCCGCTGCTGCTGCATCTCCCCCAGCGCCGCCACACGTTCGCGCACGGGCTCCTCGCGCCAGACTTGCAGATTGGCGACCGCTGCGGCGCAGGCAATGGGATTGGCGGTAAAGGAACTGGAGTGAAAGAAAGTGCGGCTGCGATCCGGCGAATAATGCGCCTGGAAAATCTCGGGCATGCACAGAGTGGCGGCCAGCGGCAGGCTGCCGCCGGTCAACCCCTTGGCCACGCACAGAATGTCCGGCGTGATGCCGGCCTGTTCACAGGCAAACAGGGTGCCGGTGCGGCCGAAGCCGGTCATCACCTCATCGGCGATGAACAGGGTGCCGTGACGCTCGCAAAGCGCCTTCATCTTGCCCAGCAGTTCGGCGCCATAGATGTGCATGCCGCCTGCCCCCAGAATGAGCGGCTCGACGATCAGGGCGGCGGCGTCCTTTGCCAGCTCTTCCAGTGCCGCCAGCGTGTCGCAGCCGCGCCCTTGCGGAAACGGCAGGCGCGCGACATCGAACAGCAGCGGTTCATAGGCGGCGTTGAACACGCCGCGCCCGCCCGCCGACATCGTGCCGACCGTATCGCCGTGATAGGCATGCTCCAGGGCGATGATGCGCTTGCGCGGACTGTTCTGGTTTCGCCAGAAGCCCAGCGCCATCTTCAGCGCCACTTCCACGGAGGTCGAACCGCTGTCGGAATAAAACACATGCGCCAGGCCCTTCGGGGCGATGTCGATCAGTCCGCGCGCGAGGTCTTCCGCCGGCTGGTGGGTGAAGCCGGCGAAGATCACCTGATCCAGCCGGTCGGCCTGGGCCTTGATGGCGGCGACGATTTCGGGATGGCGATGACCATGGGTGATGACCCACCAGCTTGAGATCGCATCCAGCAGCCGGCCATGCTCGGTTTGCAGCCAGGCGCCTTCGCCGCTGTCGACGCGCGGCATGGCGGGCGCCAGCGCATGCTGGGTGAAAGGATGCCAAACGGGAGAACTCACGCGAAATCCGCCGCGTTGAAGGTCTTGGCGAAAACGGCTGAAAGACGGCCCTGCGTTAGCGGCGCAATCATCGGCAGGCGACCCAGGCGCTTCAGCCGGCCTTTTTCCATGATGATGCCTTCGCTTTCTTCATTGGCCTCGCCGATGAAAGCCACGCCATGCAGCGGAATATCGCGGGCCCGGATGGCTTCCACCGATAGCAGCGTATGATTGATGGTGCCCAGCCTGGTCCGGGCGCACAGGATCAGCGGCAGCTTCCAGCGGGCGAAGACATCTATGAAGAGTGTGTCGCGGGTCAATGGCACCATCAGCCCGCCCGCGCCTTCGATCACCAGCGCGCCGTCCGGGGGGGTAAGGGAATCCGCATCAATGGTGACGCCCTCTTCCGCCGCCGCCTGGTGCGGTGACGCCGCCAGCTTCAAGCGATAGGCTTCCGGCACGATCTCCACCCCGGCCAGTTCGGCCACCGTCTCGCTGTCCCCGGGCTCGCCCGCCTGCACCGGTTTCCAGTAACGCGCCCCGATCATGCCGGCCAGGCCGGCGGCAAACACCGTCTTGCCGATATCGGTGTCGGTTCCGGTGACGACAAATCTCATGCCTTCGCCATTTCCAGCGCCAGATCGGCGAACAGCACATCCAGATCATCCGGCGTGACGTGCAGGGTAAGTGCGATGCGCAGCCGCGCCGTGCCTTCCGGCACCGTGGGCGGACGGATGGCGCGGATGTCATGACCGCGCTCCTGCAAGCCTGCCGCGAGCGCAACGGCACGGGTGTCGGCGCCCAATATCACCGGCAATATCTGTGAACCGGAAAAATTCAGCCCCAGATTCTTCATCAGCCCACCGGCATGGCGCACCAGCGCCTGCAACTGGGCGCGCTCCTGCTCGGCGCCGGCGGAGATTTTCAAAGCCGCGCGCACCACCGCCGCCATCAGCGGCGAAGGCGCGGTGGAATAGATGAAGGCGCGGCCGCGATTGACCAGAAAGTCGCGGTATAGGCGCGGCAGGCAGACCAGCGCGCCTGACGCCCCCAGTCCCTTGCCGCAGGTGTGCAGCGAAATGATGTTGGGAGCGCCTTCATACCGGGCGCCAAGCCCGCGCCCCTGATCGCCATAGACACCGGTGGCATGGGCTTCATCCAGGACCAGGACCGCGTCATGGCGCGCCGCCAGCGCCACCAGATCATCCAGCGGGGCGCGGTCGCCGTCCATGGAATAAAGCGTTTCCACCGCAATCCACACCCGCCCGGCGCCGCCCATGCCGCGCCAGCTCTTGATAATGTCGTCCATCGCCGCCACGTCATTGTGCGGCGAGGACAGCGCGGTGATGCGCGCCGGATCGAGCCCGTCGCGGATGCTGGCATGGATCAGCGCGTCATAAACAATCAGGTCGCCGGTGCGCGGCAAGGTGGCGATCAGGGCGGCGTTGGCGGCAAAGCCGGTGGGAAAATACAGCGCCGTCTCGCTGCCGAAGAAACTGGCGGCTTCTTCTTCCAGCGCTTCATGTTCGGGATGATTGCCGCGCAGCAGGCGCGAACCGCCCGCCCCGACCGGCACGCCGCGCGCCAGCGCTTCGCTGGCGGCATCGCGCAAGGCGCGGCTTTCCGCCAGCGCCAGAAAATCGTTGGAGGTGAAATCGCGCCCGCCGCGCGGCGCCAAAGCGCGCAACCGCCCCTTGGCCGCGAGGGCGTCCAGGACTTCCTTGTGGGGATCGCCGGTCATAGGCAGGCATGGATTCCACACCCCCCGGCAAAGGGCAAGCTACAGGGCACCGTCGCCAGTTTCGCCGGTTCTAACGCGCAGCGCGGCTTCCAGGTCGACGACAAAAATCTTGCCATCGCCGATCTTTCCGGAACGCGCCGCCGTGGCGATTGCGGCAATGATTTCCTCCACCCGGTCATCGGCCAGCGCCACTTCCACTTTCAGCTTGGGGGTGAAGGAGATGGTGTATTCCGCCCCGCGATAGATTTCGGTATGGCCCTTCTGGCGGCCATAGCCGCGTACCTCGGTCACTGTCATGCCGTTGATGCCCAACGCGGTGAGCGCCTCGCGCACTATGTCCAGGCGGTGCGGCTGAATGATCGCGGTGACCAGTTTCATGCAGAATACTCCTAGCGGTTGGTGTGATAGCCGGTCTCGCCATGGCTGGCGAAATCCAGGCCCTGTGTTTCATGCTCCGCGTCCACCCTGAGGCCGACCAGCATGTCAGCCAGCTTGGTGATGATCCAGGTGGCGATGGCCGAGAACAGCGCCACCACGCCAACGCCGATCGCCTGCACGCCGAACTGTTCCAGCGGCGCATGGTTGAGCTTGCCGCCCGCGACACCGATCAGGGCGACCAGCGGCAGTGCCAAGGTGCCCAGCGCCCCGCCCACGCCGTGGACGCCCAGCACGTCGAGGGCGTCGTCCACCGACATGACCTTTTTGACCAGCCAGACCGCGAAATAACAAACACAAGCGGAGGCGGCGCCCAACACCACCGCGCCAAGGGGCCCCGCAACGCCGGCCGCCGGCGTGATGGTGGCCAGGCCCGCGATGGTGCCGGTGACAGCGCCCACAAGGCTGGGCTTGCCGAATTTGAACCATTCGATCGCCATCCACACGATGGTGGCGGTGGCCGCCGAAAGATGCGTTGCCAGCATCGCCATGCCGGCATCGCCGCCGGCGGTCAGGGCGCTGCCGGCATTGAAGCCGAACCAGCCGACCCACAGCAGCGAAGCACCAACCATCACCATCCAGGGCGCGTGCGGCGGACGGATGCCATGGGGAAATTCATGGCGCGGCGCCAGCATCCAGGCGATTACCAGCGCCGAGACGCCCGCCGTGACATGCACCACAATACCGCCGGCATAATCCATCACGCCCATGTCGGCGAGCCAGCCGCCACCCCACACCCAATGGGTCACAGGCGCATAGACGATCAGCATCCACAGCGCGGAAATCAGCAGCACCGCGGCAAAGCGGATGCGCTCGACATAGGCGCCGATGATCAGCGCCGGGGTGATGACCGCGAAGGTCATCTGGAACATGACAAAGACGCTTTCAGGCAGGTGGGTGCCGGGATGCGCCCCGTCCCGCGTCAGGTTCTGCAGGAAGAAGGCGGCGCCATCGCCCAGCCAGTCGCCATCGCCGGAAAAAGCGATGGAATAGCCGAAGGCGAACCACAGCACCGAGCAGACACAGGCGACGGCGAAACACTGGGCCAGAACCGACAGGATGTTCTTGGCCTGCACCAGCCCGCCGTAGAACAGCGCCAGGGCCGGCAAGGTCATCAAAAGGACCAAGGCGGTCGCCGTGAGAATCCAGGCGGTATCAGCGGCGTTGATTGCGGCGTCTATCACTTTCTGCCCCATCCCAGTGCAATGCCCGTTTTTCGGGCATATATTTTTGCCTATTAGTACATCAGACTGGCGAGATTCAGGGCGGCTGACAAGCCGCTGTTTCACCTGTTAAAGACCGCATATGGACCTCATCGCCCACCTGATTGCCGGAAAATCCCAAACCAGCGCCGGTACCTCACCGGTGTTCAACCCGGCCACGGGCGAGCAGCGGGGCGCGGTTGCGGCGGGCGGAAAGCCGGAAATCGACGCGGCGGTGACGGCAGCGCAGGCCGCCTTCCCTGCCTGGGCGGCGACCACGCCCAGCCGGCGCGCCAAGGTGATGTATGAGATGCGGCGCCTCCTCATCGCGCGGGGCGACGAGATCGCCAAAGTCATCAGCGCCGAGCACGGCAAGATGCACGCCGACGCCCTGGGCGAAGTGGCGCGCGGCCAGGAAGTGGTGGAGTTCGCCTGCGGCATCCCGCATCTGCTGAAGGGCAGCTTCAGTCCGTCGGTTTCAACCGGGATGGATTCCTATGACCAGCGCCAGCCGCTGGGCGTGGTGGCCGGCATCACGCCGTTCAATTTCCCGGCCATGGTGCCCTTGTGGATGATGCCTATGGCGCTGGCCTGCGGCAACACCTTCATCCTCAAGCCGTCGGAACGCGATCCGTCCGCCGCCAATCTGCTGCACGATCTGTGGCGCGAAGCAGGCCTTCCGGACGGCGTGCTGAATGTGGTGCATGGCGGCAAGGCGGCAGTGGACGCCATTCTGGATCATCCCGGCATCGCCGCGGTATCCTTTGTCGGTTCCACCCCAATCGCCAAATATGTTTATGCGCGCGGCTCGGCGGCGGGAAAGCGCGTGCAGGCGCTGGGCGGCGCCAAGAACCATCTTGTTGTGATGCCCGACGCCGATCTCGACCAGGCGGCGGATGCGCTGATGGGCGCGGGCTACGGTTCTGCCGGCGAGCGCTGCATGGCGGTGTCGGTAGCGGTGCCGGTGGGCGAAAAGACCGCCGATGCGCTGATCGCCAAACTCAAGCCGCGCGTGCAATCGCTCAAGGTCGGGCCTGCCAGCGACGCCGGCGCCGAGATGGGCCCCCTGGTGACGGCGGCGCATCGCGACAAGGTCGTTTCCTATATCGACTCCGGCGCGCGCGAAGGCGCCGAGCTGGTGGTGGATGGGCGCGGGCTGAAACTGCAGGGTTATGAAAAGGGCTTCTGGCTGGGCGGCACATTGCTCGACCGCGTCACCCCGGAGATGACCGTCTACAAGGAAGAAATCTTCGGACCCGTATTGTCGGTGGTGCGGGCCGAGAGTTACGAAAATGCCGTCGGCCTGATCAACAGCCATCCCTTCGCCAACGGCACCGCCATCTTCACCCGCGACGGCGATGCGGCGCGCGATTTTACCGACCGCATCCAGGTGGGCATGGTCGGCGTCAATGTGCCGATCCCGGTGCCGGTGGGCTATCATTCCTTCGGCGGCTGGAAGTCGTCGATTTTCGGCAGCCATGGCGTTTATGGCCCCGAAAGCGTGCATTTCTACACCCGCCTGAAAACCGTGACCGCTCGCTGGCCGACCGGCCTGCGCTCCGGCGCCCAGTTTCATTTTTCCGAGCGGTAGGTCCGGCCCGCTTCGCGGGCGTTCGTCGGGCAAAAGCTCCACTGGAGCTTTTGCTTGCCCCCCTCACCCACGACTTTTTGCGACGCATTTTGCCTTGGGAGCGCCATGGCCTTGCGCTAGTGTCCAGGCACT
>CANKIV010000141.1 GCA_947482125.1 Alphaproteobacteria bacterium | reverse complement strand
GTCCAGTAGCCTTCTCTACGGCTTTCCATAGATTGGTCAGTTGTTTGATGTTTAGAAATGTTTCGCGGGCGGCGACCGGACGGGGCCGCCGCGCCTTGGCAACAAGATGGCACGGGTTAGCCTTGACCAGCGATTCTTCCTGCGCCCAATCGAAGAATCGTGACAAGGCACCGTAGCGATGTCGGGCAGTAGCGGCGTGACTTCCGCAGTTCAGCAACATCGTCCGCAGGTCTGATGCTCCGAGATCATCGGCTACCTTGCCTCCCGCCTTCATGGAAGCGATGGCAGCCTTAACGTAAGCAATGTCGTACGCTGCTTGGCGAGGCGAGATCGTGCCATGCCCGCGCAGCTTGCCCCGTTTTGGCAGATATTTCTCATATTCCTCGACCAAGCGGTCCAGCGTCCGGCTCCTCCGGAGGGCGCCGGCGGCGATCTGCGCTTTACGGTCGGCAGCCGGGTCGTTGCCCGCCTTGGCGCTCCCCTTGTGTCTATTGGCTTCAGCCCGGGCCTCATCTGGAGAATGACTCTCAGGGCTTCCAATCGTGATTGAGTGGGTCGAGAATCGCTTCCCGGTGGAAGGGTCGCGGCCACGGGGCTTGTAATCATAGCGCCACGCCATGCTGGAGGGGTTCACAACCAAGGCTAACCCCCGGCATTCGGCGTCCGCCATCACAAGGCGCACATTCTGGGAACGGCTGCGCCATGCAGCGGCCACCGATGCCTTGGTGATCTTGAGGGGGCCTTCTCGCAACACCTGAATAGTCAAATTCCACCTACAAACTCACCGACTACGACCGGACATTGACCGGACAAATGGTGCGGGGGCAAGCGGAAAGTGGCGGGAAGGCGCGGAGACAAAGGCTTCTTAAAAAACAATATAAAGCAATGTGTTAAGTGTTATAGCGTGGACTAGGGGAGGGTAGCGGGGATATATACCCGCTGATTTGTAATCAGGGGGTCACAGGTTCGAGTCCTGTAGCCGGCACCACCCTTATCGCGGCGCTGTAAACGTATAGGTGTAGGACCAGCGTTTTTCCGCGCCCGGCGCCAGGTCGATGGCGATATAGGGCTCCACCGACTGGGTGGTATCAATCGAGAAAATGTTGATCCGGGTCATGGGCTGGTCGCCCACCATCCGCACGCCAGCGCCGGTCTTGTCGGAAATTGTGATGTCGTAATCCGAAGCGCTGGCACCAAAGCCTGTTACCACAAACGAGATGCGCTCCTTGTACGCCATCGGCCGCAGATAGGTCATCGTGTTGCCTTCGATGCGGATCAGGTCGGCGGCGGGCGGCGTGGCGGCGGCCAGCTTGAAGGGAAACGTCACCTTGACGCCGTCATTGCCCGGCGCCAGCCGCAGGAAATTATGGTCATAGACATTGGAGATGATCGGACTCGTGCCGGTATTCTTCAGCACATGCTCGATCACCAACTGGTTGGCGCCCGGCACCAGCCGCAGGGTCTTCTCATAATCATAGGCGTAACCGCCGTCCGCGATCCGCTGGGTGAAGGTGACGCTGCTTGCGGTCCGGCGCAGGCTGCGCTTGCCCCAGTCCACGATCTCGTAATGCCAGTATTTGTCATAGGGCTTGTAGTCATGCCGCCGCAGCACGCCCACGCCGATCTTGTGGAAGGTGCCGCCGGGCTTTGCGTTCTCAAATCCGAATTGCGCGAACTCCTCCACCGGGCCGGTGGCGGCGCTGTCGGGGCCGGCGACCAGACCATCCTCGGTATATGTGTAGTCCAGCACCTCCGGCGCGGTGCGGCTGAACCAGGGACCGTAGAACTCCTTGCCGCCAAGCTTCAGGCTGGTGACGACACCGGTCTGGTCAAAGCGGGTGCCGCGAAAGAAGCCGCGCTTCAGGTCGGGCGGCGTCACCCGCATGGTGATGCGCCCGTTGGTCAGGCTGATGAAGGGCGCGGCGGCCAGCGCGCGCTCCACCGGAAAGCTGCGCGGCGGCGGCGGCTGGACGGGCTGGGCCATTGCCCCGCCGGACAGCAGCGCGGCAATGCCGATCAATCCCGCCTTTTTCACTTCTCGCCCGGACCGTAATAGTCCAGCGTGTGGGTCCAGCGCTTTTCCTCGCCAGGCGCCAGCTTGATCGCCATATAGGGCTCCAGGCTCAGGGTGCTGGGCACCGACCACCACAAGAGCCGCGCCACCGGCTGGTCGGCCCTGAGCCGCACGCCGAAACCGGTCTTGGTGTTGGTGATGCGAAAATCATTGTCGGCGGCGGAGGGGCCAAAACCCGTCAGGTCGCTGGCCACCTGTTCCTGACCGGTGATGGCGCGCAGGTAGGTCATGCGCGGGCCTTCGAACTTGATCACATCCGACGGCATGGGCCGCACATTGGTCAGGTTGAACGGCGCCATCAGCTCGATCCCTTCATTGCCGGGGCTCAGGGTGGTGAAGTGATGGTTGTAGACCGTGGTGTCGATCGGCTTGCTGCCGGTGTTCTTCAGCCGGTCCTCGATGGTCATCTGGGCCTTGCCCGGCACCATCGTCACCGTCTTGGTGTAGCTGTAGCCATAGCCGGACGGATCGCCGGCAACATCCTGGTTGAAGCGGATGCTGTTCCGGGTAGCGCGGGTGCTGCGCCGGCCTTCATTTAGAATGGGATAGGTGTGGAAGCGGTCATAGGTGTCGTTGTCGCGCTTGAGAATGCCGACGCCGATCTTGAGAAAGCGCCCGCCCGGGCCCGCCGCGTCAAAGCCATTCTCGCCGAATTCCTCGACGGGGCCGGCGGCGATATTGTTGCTGTGCGCCACCAGCCCGTCACTGTCATAGGTGAAGTTGCGCACATTGGGCGAGGTCTTGGCGAACCAGTAGCGGCCATAGTCATGACCCTTGTAGGTCAGGTGGGTGATCATGCCGGCATGGTCAAAGCGGGTGGCGCGGTAAAAGCCGAACTTGTTGGGAACATAGACCTTGGCGCTGATGATGCCGTTGGAAATGGTTTTCGACGGCATGTCGTCCAGCAGGCTGGCGGGCGAGGTGCTGTTGGCGGGCGGGGGCACGAAAGGCGCGTTGCCTTGGGCATAGACGGTGCCGATGGCGGCGCCCGCGCACCCCAGAATAAGACCAGCCGTGATGATTCTGTTTCGCATCATTTTTCTCCGGGTCCAAAAAAATCATAGGTGTAGGTCCAGCGCTTGGTTTCGCCGGGCTTGAGGGAAATGGCGATATAGGGTTCCAGGCTGTAATTGGTGACGATAGACCACATGTTGATCTTCGCGATCGGCTGGTCGCCTCGGATGCGCTGGCCGAACCCGGTCCGGGTGTTGGTGACGCGGAAATCGTAATCGGACGCGCTGTCACCATAGCCGGTCATCACGCTCTGGGTGGTCACGCCTTTGGGAATAGGTGCGATGTAACGGATGGTCTTGCCGTCCAGCTTCACCAGATCGGGCTGCAACGGCTGTGTCGCCGCCCAGTTGAAGGGCGCCGTGATGGTCAGATGCTCGCTGCCCGGGCTGAGCGTCAGGAAGTTGTGGTTGTAGACCATGGTGACGAGGGGCTTGCTGCCGGTATTCGTCATCGCATGGGTCATGATCATCTGCGGCTTGCCCGCCACCAGTTCCACCGTCTTCACATAGTGATAGCCATAGCCCGCCTCCTTGTCGTTCAGGTCATGGACGAAATGCGCGCCGGTCTTGCTGGATTTGAAGCTGCGCGTGCCCAGGTTCAGCGCGGGCAGGGTGGGGAATTGCAGGGGATTGTCGCTGTCGCGCTTGAAGATGCCGATGCCGGGCTTGAAGATACGTCCTCCGATGCCCGCCTCTTCAAAGCCGACAATAGCGAATTCCTCCACCGGACCGCTGACGGCGCAGCAGGCGATCTGGGCGCCACCGGGCTGGCGGCTGGTGTCGCGCGGGTCCACCACATAACGGTCGAACCAGTAGTCGTTATAGTCCTGGCCCTTGTAGGTGGCATGCATCACCACCCCGGCATGGTCGAAGCGTGTGCCCTTGTAGAGCGAATTCTCGCCCGGCGGGAAAACCTGTGCCGAGACCAGCCCGTTGGAGATAACCACATGCGCCGACTGATCCAGCAGGCTGGCAGGCTGGGTTCCCGGCTGGGCGACGGCCGGCGCACAAAACGCCGCGCCCGCCAGCAGGGCGAGAAGAACCCGCCGCATTTCAGCCCTCACCAGGGCCGAAATAGTCATAGGTGTAGGTCCAGCGCTTGGTTTCGCCCGGCTTGAGCGAGATCGCGATATAAGGCTCCCAGCTCACATTGGTGCGGATGGACCAGAAGTTGATCTGGGCCAGCGGCTGATCGGCGCGGATGCGCTGGCCAAAGCCGGTCTGGGTGTTGACGATCTTGAAATCATAATCGCTGGCGGAATCGCCAAAGCCGGTGATGGGCGAGGTCACGCTTTCATTTTCCTGCACCGCGCGCAGATAGCGGAAGGTCTTGCCGTCCACCGCCGCGGCATCGGCGGCGAAGGGCTTCTCCGCCTTGATGGCAAAGAGTGCGGTGATGGCGACATTCTCATTGCCGGTACCGAGGGTCAGGAAGTTGTGGCAATAGACCCTGGTGACGATGTCCTTCTTGCCGGTGTTGGTCAGCGCATGGGCGATGGTCATCTGCGGCTTGCCGGCCGTCAACTTCACCGTCTTCACATAGGAATAGCCATAACCCGAAGGATCTCCGCTGACATTCTGGGTGTAGCGGGCGCTGCTTTTGGTCGAACTGAAGCCGCGCTTGCCTTCGTTCAGAACCGGATAGTTGTGAACATAGTCATAGGTGGCGGTGTCGCGCTTCAGGATGCCGGTGCCGATCTTGAGGAAGCGCCCGTCCATGCCGGCTTCGTCGAAACCGACGGCGGCGAATTCTTCCACCGGGCCCGGCGCGCCGCTGGCGGGATGCACCGTCACCTGGCCGTTCTGCCAGATGAAGTCGCGCACATGCGGCGAATAGCTGGAGAACCAGTACTGGCCATAGTTGGTGCCCTTGTAGGTGGCCTGGGCGATCACACCGGCGCGGTCGAAGCGGGTGCCGCGATAGAGGGCGCCTGGACCGGGGATATAGGCCTTGGCCGAGATGATGCCGTTGGAGATGTCCCGGTGGGGCAAGTTGTCCAGCACGCTCGCTGGAATGACGCTGGCGGCCGGCGGCGGTGCGGGACGGTTCTGGGCCATGGCAACCCCTGTGAGGATGACCGCCGATCCCATTGCCGCCATGGCGAAATTCCGCATTTTGATAGGCATTGAAATCCCCTCGCTTCCCCGGCCAACCCCTAGTATGAGGGCTGGTCCTTTTTCCTGATTTTGGCACTTATATAGCAGATATGAAACGCATCCTCATCACCTCCGCCATCCCTTATGTCGCCGGGGTCAAGCACCTGGGCAATCTGGTGGGCTCGATGCTCCCCGCCGACATATTCGCCCGTTATTGCCGCAGCCGCGGCTATGACACGCTGGCGATCTGCGCCACCGACGAGCATGGCGCGCCGGTGGAACTGGCGGCGCTGGAAGAGGGTACGCCGGTGGCCGAATATGCCGCCAAGTGGCATGGGGTGCAGAAGGAACTGGGCGACCGCTTTGCGCTGGACTGGGACAATTTCGGCCGTTCGTCATCGCCCCAGAACCATGAATTGACCCTGCATTTTGCCCGCGCTCTCTGGAAGAACGGCTTTCTGGAAATCCGCGTCACCAAGCAGGCATATTCGCCCACCGACAAGCGCTTCCTGCCCGACCGCTACGTGATCGGCACTTGCCCCCATTGCGGCTATGACCGGGCGCGCGGCGACCAGTGCGAGAACTGTACTCGGGTGCTGGACCCCATCGACCTGATCAATCCGCGCTCGGCGGTGTCGGGCGTTGCCGATATCGAGATCCGCGATTCCACCCACCTGTTCCTGAAGCAGTCGCAATTCGCCGACAAGCTGCGCGCCTGGATCGACAGCCACAAGAATGACTGGCCTTCGCTGGTGACCTCCATCGCCTACAAGTGGCTGGATGAAGGTCTGCAGGATCGTGGCATCACCCGCGACCTGGAATGGGGCATCCCGGTGCCTGACGACATTGCCGACGGCCAGCTGAAGGGCAAGGTCTTCTACGTCTGGTTCGACGCCCCCATTGAATATATCGCCGCCACCAAGGAATGGGCTGACAAGAACGGCAAGGGCGATGCCTGGAAAGACTGGTGGTATGGCGAGGCGGCCAAGGACGTCACCTATTGGGAATTCATGGGCAAGGACAATGTGCCTTTCCACACGGTGGGTTTTCCCGTCACCATCATGGCCTCGGGCGAACCCTGGAAGCTGGTGGACCGGCTGAAGGGCTTCAACTGGCTCAACTATGACGGCGGCAAATTTTCCACCTCGGGCAAGCGCGGCATCTTCATGGATGCAGCACTGGATGTCGCGCCCGCCGATTACTGGCGCTATTACCTGATCGCCAACGCGCCAGAAGGCAGCGACAGCAATTTCACCTGGGAACAGTTCGCCGGCATCATCAACAAGGACCTGGCCGATGTGCTGGGCAACTTCGTCAACCGGGTCACCAAATTCTGCGTCGCGCGTTTCGACGGTCAGGTGCCGGGCGAGGGCGAGTATGGCGAAGATGAAAAGGCGCTGATCGCCGAACTCGACAAGCGCATCGCGCAGT
>CANKIV010000140.1 GCA_947482125.1 Alphaproteobacteria bacterium | reverse complement strand
TCAGCACCGTACCCAGCCAGTCCATCGCCCCGAATGAAACCCCCAGCCACATCACCGCCAGCACCGCCGCAGACAGCGGCTCGGCGCAGCTGAGCAGGCTGGTGTATTGCGGACCAATAAGCCGCACTGCCTTCAAATACAGATAGAAAGCCGCCAGCGAGCCGAACAGCAGGATGAAGGTGATGAAGACGTATGTGGTGGTGTCGAACACCCCTTCCACATTCCATGGCTGGTGCACAAAGCTCAGCGCGATGCCGCCGATCAGCATGCCCCAGCCGGTGACATAGGCGGCGCTGTATTTGTGCAGCAGTCCCGCGGGCTGGATGGAGTTGAACGCCGCCGCGACCGCGCTGGCGATGCCCCAGAACAATGCGATGCCCGTAATCGAAAGTGCGCTGAAATTGCCATGGGTAACCAGGAAGAATGTGCCGGTCATGGCCAGGGCGATGGCGGCATATTCCTTGCCCGACGGCCAGCGGCGACTACGCATCGCCATCCAGACGGCGATCATCGCCGGGGCGGTGTATTGCATCACCGTCGCGGTGGCGGTGTTGGACTCCTTGATCGCGGCGAAATAGGTGTATTGCACCGACAGCATGCCCAGCACGCCGAACAGCAGGAGCTGGATGGCGTCTTTGCGGTTACGCAGCGGCGCCAGCACCGCATGGCCGTCCCGCGCCGCCGCGAAGATCAACAGGATGGTGCCGCCACCCAGCAGGCGCATGCTCACCAGCCATTGCAGGTTAATGCCACGATTTTCGAACAGGAACTGGGCGAAAGTCCCGCCAACGCCGAACAGGACCGCGGCCGTGACCGCGCAGGCAAATCCAAAAGTGCTCATGGCAAGGCAAATGCGGTGACGTCATCCGCCCCCGCCACTTCCCCCCAGAATCCGCCGGTGGTGACCGCCGCGATATATTGCTTGCCGCTCTTGCCGCGATAGGTCAGCGGCGTGCCATAGAGCGAGGCGGGCAGCTTGAAAGTCCACAGTTCCTTGCCGGTGCCGGTGTCGAAGGCGCGCAGCCGCTTGTCGTCGGTGCTGCCGATGAAGATCAGCCCGCCGCCGGTAACGATGGGACCACCGACATTGGGCCGCCCGGTCTTGGGATCGGCCAGGCCGTCGGTCACGCCCAGCACGCTCTCCCACACAATCGCGCCGCTGTTGACGTCGATCGCATGCAGCTTGCCCCAGGGCGGCACCTGGCAGGGCATGTGGGAATCCTTGTCCCAGAACCACTGATAACCATAGCGCATGTCATAGCTGCCATCGGACTTGCGGACCATCATCTGCTGCGAGCCCATCTCGCTGGTATTGACGATGTAATAGCTGCGCGTGGGATCGAAGGCGCCATGGCTCCAGTCGATGCCTCCCCAATTTCCCGGGAAACGCGCCACGGCACTGTCCACCCGCGGCGGCTGGAAATATTTGGCCGGCACCACATTCTGGTCCTTGATCAGCTTCTCGCAGGCCGCACGCTGCTTTGGCGTAATGTTGGCCAGCTCCGACATCTCAAAAGACGTGCGTCCCAAGGGCGGCGTCACGGAGGCGGGCTGGGTCGGCGACACGACCTCGCCCACCATGTCCGTCTCCGTCGGCACCGGGATGTCATGGACGGGATGGATCGGCTTGCCGGTGACGCGGTCCAGAAGGAACAGGAGGCTGGCCTTGCTCATCACCGCCACGGCGGGAATGACGCGGCCGTCCTTTTTCACTTCGACCAGGGTGGTGAGCGGCAGGTCGTAATCCCAGATGTCGTGCCGCAGCGCCTGAAAGTGCCAGAGATACTTTCCCGTCGCGGCATTCACCGCCACCAGGGAATTGGAAAACAGGGATGGGGTTTTGCGGTCGTTGCCGGACTGGTCGAAGGTCGGGGCGCTGAACGGCAGATAGGCGATGCCGCGCGTCGCATCCAGGATCACCCCGGTCCAGACATTGACGCCGGAACGCTTGACCCAGCTTTCCCCTTCCCAGGTGTCGTGGAATTTCTCTCCCGGCTGCGGTACGCCGTTGAAGTGCCAGACCTCCTTGCCGGTGCGCACGTCAAAGGCACGAACCCGCCCCGACGCACCCAGCTGCGGCGCTTCCTGGGTGCGCGAACCGGTAATGATCAGATTTTTGTAGATTGCCGGGGCCGCGGTGACACCCAGAAAGGCGTCGGGAAAGCCCTGCATCACCTCCGGCGTCTTCAGGCTGACCACGCCATCCTTGCCGAATCCCTTCACCGGCTCCCCGGTATCGGCATAGAGCGAGATCAACAACCCACGGGTCGTGCCGAAAACAAGCTGGGAACGCGCGCCCGGCCAGTAAGCCATGCCGCGTGTCGCCGGATTGTCGCCATTCGGTACCTGATAGGCCCACAGCTGTTTGCCGGTTTCGGCATCCAGTGCCACCACCCGGCCGTAGGGCGTGGAGACATACATCACGCCCTTCACCACCAGCGGCGTGTTCTGGGAGGCAGCAAAACCGCGCGCGGTGCGGTCCGGCGGGCGCATGTGATAGGTCCAGACCGGCTTCAGTCCGGCGACGTTTGCGGGGGTAATCTGGTTCAGCGGCGAGTAGCGGCTTTCGCCGGAATCATGGCCATAGGCGGGCCACTCTTCAGAAGCCTGTGGCGCCGCGCCTGCGCAAAATGGCAACAAGAGCGCGCTGGCCAGCAGCGCGGCGAACCTTCTCATCCCCTACCCCGAGATTCTTTCTTTGCGCCTACTATGACCGACAGCGCGGCATAGAACCAGCCGGGGCAGCAGCGGACGCCCGGAGGCGCCCGCCGTCCGAACCTTAGCCCGGCTTGCGGAAGCGCAGGGTCATGCGGTCGCTTTCGCCGATGGCGTCAAAGTTGGCGCGGTCAAAACCGGCCGGGCTGGGCTGGTTCGCTTCCGAGCTGCGGCGCGAGGGCGGCAGGGTCCAGACGCCGAAGGGATGGCCCTTGGTGTCCTTGGCATTGGCGTTGATCTCGGAACGCGCTTCCAGCTTGAAGCCGGCCTTCTGCGCCAGATCGATCACATGCTGGGTCGAGACATAGCCATCGCGGGCGTCCTTCACCATCGGCTTGGGATCGGCGCGATGCTCTTCAATCGCCAGGACGCCGCCCGGCTTCAGCACGGCGTAGAAATCCTTCATCGCCTTGTCGGCCAGGCCGTCCACCCACATCCAGTTATGGATATTGCGGGCGGTGATCACGATGTCGGCGCTGGCCGGCGCACCCAGCGCGCCGGAGTCCTTGTTGAACACGGTGTAGTGGATCGGGCCATAGGCGGCGGCGTCCTCGAACTTGGCGGGGAGCTTTTGGTCGGGCCGGCCGGTGGCAGCGATGTAATGGCCCTTGGTGTCCTTGGCATAGGGTGCCAGGATCTCTGCCCAATAACCGCCGCCGGGCGAAACCTCGATGATGGTCTGGCCCGGCTTCACGCCCCAGAATTCCAGGGTCTCGGCGGGATGGCGGGCGCCGTCGCGGGCCTTGCTTTCGGCGGCGCGCTGCGCGCCGGCGACCTTGGCGGTCAATACGCTGTCGGCGGCGCTGGCGGGCATAAGGCCCAACAGGGCCAATGCGGCGGCAGTCGCCATCATGGTGCGAAAAGTCATGCAGTCCTCCCAGGATAGTTGTCGCCAACCCCGGCTGGGGCCGCGTTATTTTATGTCTTTGAGGCGTACGGCGCTGAGACGAACGGGAGACTTGGCCCGGGCATCGGCGACGCCGCTTGGCCAGTCTTTTGGCGTCTCATATTGGCGATATTGCGGCATCTGATCCATCCGCACGAAACGGTAGCCCTCCTCGATCAGGGGCGGGACCACCTGGCGCACCAGCTCCGCCGAATTGGCGTGGATGGCGTGCATCAGCACCACCCCGCCGTCCTTGCGGCGGATTTCGCGGGTGTAGCCCTTGGCGCAGGTCTTGGCCGGCCATTTGATTCGCCAGCACTCCCAGTCCGCCGCACCCATCACATAACCGTCACGCATGGTGATGTCGCCGCCCACGTCCCAGTAAATCGGCCCGACATACGGGCGCAGGTCCGGATCGGCATTGAGGACGGCGGCATGGGAGGATTTCCACGCGCCATAAGGGGCGCGGAAATAGAATTTGTCATTCAGGCCCATCAGCGGCGCGATCTGTTCATGCACGCCGCGGATCTGGTCCAGCAGCATGTCCGGATTGTCCTGGTACCGGCGGCCCAGCAGGGAATGGGTGGCGCTGTGATTGGCCAGAAGATGTCCTTCGCGGGCGATCCGCGCCAGCATCTGCGGATGGCGGCGCGCCTGCTGACCGACGATGAAGAAGGTCGCCTTGACGTTCATCTCTTTCAGAGCGTCCAGCACTTCGCCGGTGCGGGCGTTGGGGCCATCATCGAAGGTCAGCGCCACGGTATGGGCATTGCGCAGGCCGGATTCGAAAATGGTGCGTTTCTGGAAAAGCGCCAGCTTTTCGGTCTTGGCGCTGTCTGCCGCCACCGGTGCCGACAAAGTCAGCAACCCGCCTATCGCTAGCGCAAATTTTCGCATGACAACCCTGATGAACGTCCAAAACCGGACTTAATTTACCGCACATGCCGTTTGCGGCAAGGCGGCGCTGGCCCACAAGCCCTTATATCCCCTAGATTTCAGGCGGAATTCAGGCGTGGGGCTTGGGCATGGCAATGACGCGGCGGATGGCCTTGGTTAACGGCGCGGCGGCGCTTGCCGTGACGGCCGCCGAGGCCAAACCCAGCGCCCTGCACCGGCGGCTGATCTGCCTGGACACCCATCTGGACACGCCTGCCGATCTGGCCCGCCCGGGCTGGGATGTGACGGCACGCCATGCCCATGACACGGACATGACCCAGGTGGATGTACCGCGCATGGGCGATGGCGGGCTGGATGGGGGCTTCTGGGCCATCTTCACGCCGCAAGGTCCGCTTACGCCGCAGGGCATGATGGCGGCGCGTGATGCCGCCCTGCTGCGCGCGGCGCAGATTCGCGAGATGGTGGCGGCCCATCCCAAGACCTTCGAACTGGCCTTTGTGGCGGAGGACGCGGCCCGCATCGCCGCCCGGAACAAGATCATCGTCTATCAGAGCATCGAGAATGCC
Source organism: Alphaproteobacteria bacterium (assembly GCA_947482125.1). GTDB lineage: Bacteria > Pseudomonadota > Alphaproteobacteria > Micropepsales > Micropepsaceae > Rhizomicrobium. Next base: position 1,670 of record CANKIV010000140.1, on the reverse strand, counting down.
TATCCTCTGGGCGAGGATGTCTCGCTGCTGCGCGGCTTTTACAAGCTGGGCGTGCGCATGGTTGGGCCGGTTCATTTCCGCAACAACCAGTTCGGCGATTCCGCCACCGACAAGAAGCAATTCGGCGGCCTGTCGCCCAGGGGGCGCGAGCTGGCGACCTTGGCCAATGACCTGGGCATGGTGCTGGACGCCAGCCATGCCAGCGACGATGTCTTCGACCAGATGGCGGAGATGTCGCGCGCGCCCATCATCCTGTCGCATTCCGGCTGCAAGAGCGTGTTCGACCATCCCCGCAACATCGACGACGCCCGCATCAGGAAGCTGGCGGCGAAGGGCGGCACCATACAGATCAATTCCTACAACGCCTATCTCATCTCCGTCCCGTCCAACCCCGAGCGGGACAAGGAGCGCCGTGCGCTGTTCGACAAGCTGGACGGGCTGGACGCGATGACGCCGGCCCAGGCCGCCGCGACGGTGCGCGAGGTGGCGGCGGGCACCAAGGCGCTGAGCACAAAATATGTGACGCCACGCGCCACCATCGACGATTTCATGAAGCACGTGACCCATGCGCTGGAGCTGGTGGGTCCCGAGCATGTCGGCATCGGCTGCGACTGGGACGGCGGCGGCGGCGTCATCGGCATGGAAGACGTCGCGGCGATCCCGCAAATCACAGACCGGCGGGTCAAGCTGGGCTATACCGAAGCGCAGCTTTCAAACTTCTGGGGCGGCAATGTGCTGCGGGTGCTATCCGCCGCACACGCCGCCCGAAAAGTCTAGATATCCGCGTAACAACGCACTTCCTGATCCGCACCGGGCGTAGTCAGAGCGCCATCGCGTGCCGGACCGACATTCCTGGCGTAACGCGCCAGCGCACCGGTCTTGAAGCCCGGCGGCTTGGGCTTGAACGCCTTTCTGCGTTCCGCCAGTTCGGCGTCCGACAATTCGACATCCATGGTGCCCTTCTCGGCATCGATGGTGATGATGTCGCCGTCTTTCAGCAAACCAATGGGACCCGCATCGGCGGCTTCCGGGCCGACATGGCCGACGCAGAGGCCGCGCGTCGCGCCGGAGAAACGTCCGTCGGTGACCAGGGCGATATTCTCTACCCCCTGCCCGTACAGCGCCGCCGTCGTGGACAGCATCTCGCGCATGCCGGGACCGCCCTTGGGGCCTTCCCAGCGGATCACCAGCACGTCGCCTTCCTTGTAATCACGCCGTTCAACCGCCGCGAAGCAGTCTTCTTCGCAATCGAACACCCGCGCCGGGCCCTTGTGCTTGACATGCTTGAGGCCCGCGATCTTGACGATGGCGCCTTCGGGGGCCAGCGAACCGCGCAGGCCCACCACGCCGCCGGTCGGGGCCAATGCGTTCTTGACCTCGACCATCACCTTCTGGTCGGGATTGAATTTCACGTCCTTGAGGTTTTCGGCAATGGTCTTGCCGGTGACGGTGATGCAGTCGCCATGCAGCAGGCCGGCATCCAGCAGGATGCGCATCAGCATCGGCACACCGCCGGCTTCCCACATGTCCTTGGCGACATACTGGCCGCCCGGCTTCAATGAGGCGACATAGGGCGTCTTCTTGAAGATTTCCGCCACGTCGAACAGGTCGAACTTGATGCCCGCCTCGTTCGCCATGGCCGGCAGATGCAGCGCCGCATTGGTCGAGCC
>CANKIV010000139.1 GCA_947482125.1 Alphaproteobacteria bacterium | reverse complement strand
TAGAAGGTACCGGGGGCAAGATATAGTGTAAAGGAATGTTGAAGGTGCGAGCAGCGGGCTCACGGACCCTGTGTTCAATCATGCACAGATACTTGGACCGATACACTTAACCAGGTGTTACCGGGCCCCGACGGTGCCTCTGAGACGCAGTGGATCAGGCATGGGCGACGCCGGCGCGGCGCTGGCGGCGGCCGGGCTTTCAAAGGGCGTGGCGGTGGTGGCCGGGCCTTCCGGCTTGGGCGGCGGCAGCCCCAGATCGGTGGAAAAGAGCAGGGCGACATAGACGGTATCGCCATTGACCGCGGCCCCCACCCCGGCATGGTCGTAATTGGCGAAGGCCATATTTTCCCGGTGCGGCGTGCTTTTCATCCATTCGTCCAGGAAGCGCCTGGCGAAGTCATTGACCACCACCCCGCCGCGCCTTGTGTAATGCTGCGCTGCAAGATTTTCTCCCAGCAGGCCCTGCCACTTGGCGTCCTGCTTCATCAGCAGGCTGGCGCTGGTGGCGCCGTCCGGCGCGGTATGGGCGAGGTAGTTCTTGGCCGCCATGTCCGCCGCCCGGGCGCGGGCAATGGTGGTGAGCGCCGGGTCGATGGCCAGCTTCTTGGCGGCAGGATCCAGCTTCTGGCGCTGTTCCTCGACCAGGATGGCGATGCGCATTTCCAGCGCCGCCATCTGGCTTTTGGGATCGGGCAGTGGCGGCGCCCCCGGTTCCATGGTCGCGCAACCGGCGAGCGCCAGCAAAGCCACCACCGAGAGGAGCGCACGCGTCAGCATCAGGCGGGCAGGATCTCGAACAGCCCGGCCGCGCCCATGCCGCCGCCGATACACATGGTCACCACGCCATATTTGGCGCCGCGCCGCCGGCCTTCGATCAGAAGATGCCCGGTCAGGCGTGCGCCAGTCATGCCGTAGGGATGGCCGATGGAAATGGCGCCGCCATTCACGTTGGTCCTGGCGGGATCAAGGCCGAGCTTGTCCATGCAGTAAAGCGTCTGGCTGGCGAAGGCTTCGTTCAGCTCCCACAGGTCAATGTCATCGACCTTCAGGCCGTGGCGCGACAGCAGTCGCGGCACCGCGATCACCGGGCCGATGCCCATCTCGTCCGGCTCCACGCCCGCGACCGCGAAGCCCCGGAAAATTCCCAGGGGCTTGACGCCCTTTTTGGCGGCCGCGTCTTCGCTCATGATCACACAGGCGCTGGCGCCGTCTGCGAATTGCGAGGCGTTGCCGGCGGTGATGTATTTTCCTGTTGCCACCTGCTGGCCGCCGGCATGAACCGGCTTCAGCGCCGTCAGGCCTTCCAGCGTGGTGTCGGCCCGGTTGCATTCGTCGCGGTCGACGGTGACGTCCACCATGCTCTCGGCGCCGGTCGCCTTGTCGATCTTTTTCATCTTGGTGGCGAGCGGCACGATTTCGTCTTTATATTTTCCGCTCCCCTGGGCAGCTGCGGTGCGCTGCTGGCTCTGCAGCGCATACGCGTCCTGGCGCTCGCGGCTGATGCCATAGCGTTCGGCCACGATCTCGGCGGTTTCGATCATGGTCATCCACAAGGCCGGATGGGTCTTGAGCAGCTGCTCTTGGGTGAAATGCTTGAGGTTGATCCCGCCCATCTGCACCAGGGAGATGGATTCCACGCCTGCGCCGATCGCGATGTCGGTGCCGTCCGTCATGATCTGCTGCGCGGCACAGGCGATGGCGTTCAGTCCGCTGGAGCAATAGCGGTTGATGGTGACGCCGCCGGTGGAAACGGGGCATCCCGCCCACAGCGCGCTTTCACGCGCGATGTTGTTGCCGGTGGCGCCTTCGGGGAAACCGCATCCCATATAGACATCTTCGACCTCGCCCGGGTCGATGCCGGCGCGCGAAATGGCGTGCCGGACGGCATGGCCGCCCATGACCGCGCCATGGGTTTCGTTGAAGCCGCCGCGCACGGATTTGGCGAGGCCGGTACGCGCGGTCGAAACGATGACAGCCTGTTTCATGAAAGCGCCTTTGTCTTTGGGCTGCGCCTTTGGCGAAGCAGGCGCAAACCTAGCCGTTCGCCCGTTTGGCTGCCAGTGTCGGATAGCGCAGCGTGAAGGTGGTGGCGGCGGCGAGCGCCGCGACGCTGACGGCGATACTGGCATATAGCGGCAATTCGGGGGCGAAGGTCACCGCGCCATCGGCCAGGGCCATGACGGCGAAGGCGGCGACCCATGCGCCCGATACCAGATAGTTGACCCTGAGGAACAATTCCGGCGGCCAGCCCACCTCTTTGGGATCGAGCCGCGCATAATCCACCGAAAAGGGCCGCTTCAGCGCCAGCGGTACCGCCAGCATCAGGAACAGGGCCAGCGCCGCGATGAAGCGCACCGCCGCGAGGCTCAGGTTGGGATCCAGGAAGCCGCGCACCAGCGCCAGCAGGCCGAACAGCACCAGGGAGCCGACATCCAGCAGGCGCAGCGAGGGGCTTTCGACGAAGTCGCGGATGGTGACGACAAAGGCGGCGGCGAACGCCACCCACAGCGCGAGGTCCGCCGACAGGCGCGACAGAAGCGCGAACAGGATGAAGGGCGCGAAGCCAACGACCAGATTCATGGCAGGGTTATAAAAGAAAAGACCGGTGCGCGCGAATGCGCGCACCGGTCCTTGTTGCAGGCGCGTTACTGCGCGGTGGCGGTGGCCGGACCGGCCTTGGCCTTGACGTGATAGCCCCACAGGCGCAGCACGCGGGCTGAAGCCGGGTTCGGCGCCGTGATGCCGTTTAAGGTGGCAGCGGCGTCGGCATACTTGCCCTGGGCAGCCTGCGAGATGCCGATCACCATGTCCGGCTCAGTCTTGTCCTTGGCGTCGCCCTTGGTCTTGGCCAGGCGCGCGGCGGCTTCCGCTTCGGCGAACATGCCATAGCCGTACAGGGCCTGGGCCAGCTTGACGTTATACTCGCCGCCCTGCTTGGCACCCGCCGTGATCTGCTGCGGGATGGACTTGCGGTCCGCACCCATGCGCGCATCCGGCGCCGGGCCGCCCTGCTTCTGGGCTGCTTCCGCATCGCCATAGAAGCCCTGCTTGTTGGCGGTGGAGCCGACCAACTGCATGTCGTTGGGCTGCATCGGGGCCTTGGTCGAGAACATCAGACGGCCCAGATAGATATAGTCGATGTCGCGCATGCCCTTCACGCCCAGCGACACGCCCAGAAACTGGGCCCAGTCCTTGGGGTCGTCGTAAGTGGCGACCATCTGCTCCAGCGTCTGTTCGGCGGCGGCCTGGTTCTTCTGCTGGACCTGCGCGCTCATGGTGATTTCAAAGTCGCTGCGCGCCGGCCGCTTGCCCGCGGCCTTGGCGGCGGCGATATTTTTCTGCGCCAGTTCCAGCGCGCCCGCATAGTCGTTGCCCAGATACATGGCCTGGGCCGCCATCGCCTGAATGCTCTCATCGGGCGGCGGCGTGGTCGCCAGCACCAGCTTGGCGTACTTGGCGGCCTTGTCGTAATGCTTGGCGTTCAGCGCCAGCTGCAGGCCGGCGGTATAGACCGGGCCCTTTTCCGCGTCGGGAATGACGGCGGGATCGGTGTCGGCGGCGGCTTCGCCGGCAACCGCGGCGGCGGCCAGGTCCTTCGCCTGCACGCTCAGCGACATGGCGTAGCGGTTGATCTGCAGATCGTCATAGGGCGTGCGGCCGCTGACGGCGCGTGCCTTTTCAATGGCGGCCATGGCGGCGGGCACGTCCGCCTTCTTGTTGGCGGTCTGGGCTTCGACCAGCGCCTTCTGAACGGCGACGGTCAGCTTGGGCGGCTTGGCCGTCTGGGCATACACGGCGCCCGAAGCGCCAAGCAGGAGGGCTGCCGTCAAAGCGGCGCGGAAGGTTTTGCTGTTCATTGAAAAATCGTCCCTTGTAGTGCGGCCTGTCGGCCGCGAAGAAGCCCCTGTTGATCTGCCAGTATGAGCGGATTTGCAACTTTACTGTGGCGAGGTGCTGTTTCCAATATGGCGGCGCCAGCCCTGTTTTCGTCGGTAAACCATGCTGCGCCGCAGCGAAATGTTCCCTTGCCGCGCGGGCGCTGTAATACCTTGTTTACCATGCGGTGTCAGCGTGGTTCGCAAGGCTAGGGCACCGGCAAAATGGCGCAGGATATCTTCCGTCTGGACGGCAAAACTGCCTTTGTTTCGGGCAGCCGCGGCCATTTGGGGTCGGCCATGACCCGGGCCCTGTGCGCGGCCGGCGCGCATGTCATCGTCAATGGCCGCGACGATGCCGCGCTGGCCCTGTTCGAGGCCGATCTCAGGCAGCAGAAATTCTCCGTCAGCCGCGCCGCTTTCGATGTCGCGGACGCCGCCGCCCTGCGCGCTTTTTTTGGCGGGCTGAAGCGGTTGGACATACTGGTCAACAATGCGGTTGCGATGCAGGTGAAGAGTTTCGCCGCGCTCGCGCCCGAGGATTTCGCCGCCACCTATGCCAGCAGCGTCACGGCGTCTTTTGAAGCGGTGCGCGCCGCGCTGCCGGCCCTGAAAGCGGCAGTCGCAGCCGGCGGCGAGGCGAGCGTGATCAACATCGCGTCCATGTACGCGCAGGTCTCGCCCGATGCGAAGCTGTATGACGACCGCGCCCAGCAAAGTCCCTTTCACTATGGCCCCGCCAAGGCGGGCCTGCTGCAGCTTACCCGTCATCTTGCCGCCGAACTTGGCCCCGAAAAAATCCGCGTCAACGCGCTGTTGCCCGGACCCTTTCCGGCAAAGGCGCCTGCCGCTTTTGCCCAGCGGCTGGCATCGCGCACCATGCTGGGGCGCCTGGGGCAGGCCGACGAAATCGCCGGGCCTTTGCTGTTTCTGGCGTCACCGGCTTCCAGTTTCGTGACGGGGTCAGCCCTCAATGTCGATGGCGGCTGGACCGCCTGGTGAGGTAAACCCAGCAGATGGCGTTTCTGTCGTCCTTCCGCATCGGTCAGCAAACCGTCTATCCCGAAGAACTGCTGGAGCGGCTGAAGAGTTTTGCCCTGCTGGAGGATGTCGGCGATGTGGCGTTGCGCAATCTGCTGGCGGAAGCCAACTGGTTCGCGCTGCCGGGAGGAACACTTCTGGAGCGGGGCGGCGAGAACAACGCGGCCCTCTTTCTTGTAATCACCGGCAGCCTGGGCGTCTTCGTGTCCGACGATCAGGGCCAGCGCCACATGGTGGCCCATGTCCCGGCGGGTGAAACCGTCGGCGAAATGTCCCTGATCCAGCCCAGCGGCAACCATTCCGCCCAGCTGGTGGCGTTGCGCGACACCGAATTGCTGCGCATCAGTCCGGACGGCTTCGAGGCCCTGATCGGCCGTCACCCCCGGGTGATGATGAACCTGATGCAGATGCTGGTGAAGCGGCTGAAGGACGCCAATCGCGGCCGCGACAAGCCCCGGCCCCGGACCTTCGCCATAGTGCCGCTGCAGGAAGGCCTGGCCGAAGCCCCTATCGCGCACCGCCTGGCCCAGGCGCTGACCGAGATGGGCTCCCGCGCCGCGGTGCTGAACATCGCGGCCTCGGAGCAGACGGCCGAATGGTTCAACACCTTCGAGACGACGCACGATGTGGTGTTCTATCGCGGCGACGCACCGGAAAGTTCCTGGACGAACCAGTGCCTGCGCCAGGCCGACCGCATCTTCCTGCTGGCGCGGGCCGACCGGCCGCTGCCGGTGGCGCCGCTGGACTTGCCGGCCTTCAAGGCGCGCGCCTCAGGCCTGCCGGAGCTGTTGCTGCTGCATCCCGATGGCGCTTCCGCCGTTTTGCCCGAGAATTTCACCACCCGTGCCGGCCTGTTTTGCGCCCATCACCATCTGCGCGCCGGCCATGCCCGGGATGTGGCGCGGGTGGCGCGCTTCATCGCCGGGCGCGCGGTGGGGCTGGTGCTGGCGGGCGGCGGGGCGCGGGGCTTCGCCCATATCGGCATCATCCGGGCGCTGCAGGAAGCGGGCGTGCCGTTCGACCAGCTGGGCGGCACCTCGATGGGCGCGATCATCGCCGCGGGGCTGGCGCAGGAATGGCCGCTGGAGGAACTGCGCGAACGCATGCGCGCGGTGTTCGTCAGCGACAATCCGCTGTCGGATTTCACCCTGCCGCTGATCGCGCTGGTGCGCGGCAAGAAGGTTTCGGCCCAGCTGCGCCATCATTTCGGGGAAGTCTGCATCGAGCAGTTGCCGCTGCCTTTCTTTGCCGTGTCGTCCGACCTCACCACCGGGCGCATCCATATCCACCGCGAGGGCGCGCTGTGGCGAGCGCTGCGGGCCAGCGTCGCCTTGCCGGGCATCCTGCCGCCCGTCACCCATCACGGCCATCTGCTGGTGGATGGCGGGGTGATGAACAACCTGCCGGTGGATGTGATGCGCGAGCAATCCATGGATGCCGGCCCCATCATCGCCTGCGACGTTACCGGCGAAGTGGATTTGCAGGCGCAGGATGCGCGCTATGGCGAGCGGCCCTGGTGGTGGCTCCTGGGCCAGCGCATGCGCGGCACCCCCAGCATCGTATCCATCCTGATGCGCTCCGGCACGGTAGGTTCGGAAGCCCAGCGCCGCATCGTGCGCGAACAGTGCGATTTCCTGATCGAGCCGCCGATGCCCGATATCGGCCTGCGCGAATGGAAGAAATTCGACCTGGCGATCCAGGAGGGTTATGACGCGGCGCGGGCCTGCATCGACAAGAACGGCATTCCCCTGACGCATGTGATGAGCGAAGGGCCGGGCATGCCCATACCGCAAACCCTGATCGTCACCTAGATCGAGC
>CANKIV010000138.1 GCA_947482125.1 Alphaproteobacteria bacterium | reverse complement strand
GAGCGCCTGCGCACCACCGACAGCATCGAAAAAGCCTTCGTCGAGCACATGAACTTCCAGTACCTGTACCAGGACGGCGAGCAGTATGTGTTCATGCAGCCCCAGACCTTCGACCAGATCCATGTCTCGGGCGATGTGGTAGGCGACTATGCCCCCTACCTGACCGAAAACATGGACGTGCAGTTGCAGATGTTCGAAGGCAACGCCATCTCCATCGAAATCCCCCAGCGCGCCACTTTCGAAGTGGTGGAGACCGAACCGGTGATGAAGGGCCAGACCGCCTCCGGCTCGTTCAAGCCGGCGGTGCTGTCCAACGGCGTGCGCACCATGGTGCCCACCCATATCGTGGCCGGCACCCGCATCGTGGTGATGACCGAGGACGGCGCCTATGTTGAGCGCGCAAAGGACTGAGCCAGGGTCGGCAAAGGGCAAGGCCATTTGCCGATGATTTGGTCCGGTGGACCAAATCAACTGGCGAAGGCCCGAGGCCTACGGCCGAGGGCGGCGGCAACAAGCATAGCTTTTTCGAAACGGCCCGCACTAAGCTTGCGGGCCGTTTTCATTTTGAGAGGCGCCATGTCCAAGCGCATCGATCCCAGGACGCTGCCGGTCCAGACCGGCACTATGTATCCCCCGCCCTATGACCAGCCCTGCCTGGCGCGCGAGCGCCGCCGCCTGGGCGATGCCGCGGGCCTGACCCAGTATGGCGTCAACCTGCTGCGCCTGAAGCCGGGCGTCTGGTCCAGCCAGCGCCACGCCCACATGACCCAGGACGAATTCGTCTATGTGCTGGAAGGCGAAGTGGTTCTGGTCACCAATGCGGGCGAGGAAATCCTGAAGGCGGGCGACTGCGCCGGTTCCAGTGCGGCGAGGATGACGGCCATCATCTGCAGAACCGCAGCGACGCCGACGCCCTGCTGCTGGAAGCCGGCACCCGCAACGATACCGACCGCGTCGTCTATCCCGGCATCGACCTGGTCTATCCGGCCGGCGGCAAGCCCGCGATGTACACCCACACTGACGGCACGCCCTACACCGACATCAGGCGGCGCCAGACTGGCGAAGACTGACGAGGAAAGACTGGCGCCGCGCTACGGCTTGGCGCTGGCCTTGTAGAGCGGCTCGACCCGCGCAATATAGGCTTGCAGGTCGGCGGCACGCGCCTCGCTTTGCGGATGGGTGCTGAGCCAGGAAGGCCCCTTGCTGGGCGATGCGCGCGCCAGTTTCTGGAAAAACGTCACGGCGGCGCGCGGCTCGTATCCCGCACGCGCCATCAGTTCCAGTCCCATGCGGTCGGCTTCGGTTTCCTGCTCGCGGCCATGCGGCAAGCTGTAGGTAACCTGCGCCACCGCATTGGCGATCTGCACAGTGGATTGGCTGGCGCCGGTCGCCGCCGCCAGGCCTGTCAGCACCAGTTGCTGGCCAACCGAACGCGACACCGCTTCGCGGGTATGTTCGCGCAGCGCATGGGCAATCTCATGGCCCAGCAAGGCGGCCAGCTCGGCATCGCTGGGCTGCAATTTGTCGATCAGCCCCGAATAGACCATGATCTTGCCGCCGGCCATGCACCAGGCATTGATCTCCGGCGTATCCATCACATTGATTTCCCAATTCCAGCTGGGGGCATCGGGGCGAAAAGCGCCGACCTGCGCGATCAGGCGCCGCGAGACAGCCTGTACCCGCGCCAGCATCACCGGCTTGTTGTTGACCACGCCCTTGGCACGGCCATCGGTCAGGGTCTTGGCATAGGATTGGCCGGCGGCACTCTGCACGGCCTCCGCCGACACCAGAAAGCTCTGCTCCCGCGCAATGCCGACCGCACCCGGCGCGGTGGTATTGACGGTGGTGCAGGCGCCAAGTGCCGCGGCGGCAAGAAGGGCAAACGCCCTCGTCCAGTTCTTCATGAAATATCTCCCCCACCGCGCCATGAAATAATGGCGCGTCGCACTGGGTTCCGGCCCCCCGGCAGTCCAGGCCCCGGCAGAATAATCCCGGCAGCCAATGCCGTCAAAATCGCTCTGGAAGCCTTTTGCCGTTCGCGCCGGGGACTGATCTGCTCTCCCGTGGCAGGCGTATATAGGAGAGAAGCCAACAGAGACGATCCGATGCTGAAGACATTGATTGCCGCATTCCTGCTGGTCTCGGCGGCGCCCGCGCTGGCCGCCCTCAAGCCCGGCGACAAAGCGCCCGACTTCACCATTCCCGCCACTCTTGGGGGCAAGGAATTCACCTTTCACATGGCCGAGGCGCTGAAGAAGGGCCCGGTGGTGGTCTATTTCTATCCCGCTGCCTTCACCAAGGGTTGCACCATCGAGGCACATGACTTCGCCGAAGCCATGCCCCAGTACCGGGCGCAGGGCGCCAGCGTGATCGGCATCAGCGCCGACGACATCGCCACCCTGAACAAGTTCTCGGTCAGCGAATGCCAGGGCAAGTTTCCCGTGGGCGCCGATCGCGACCGCAAGGTGATCAAAAGCTATGATGCGTCCTTCGGCTTTTTGACCGGCATGGCAAACCGAACCTCCTACGTCGTATCGCAGGACGGCAAGATCGCCTTTGCCCATAGCGACATGGACCCGGAAGGCCATGTCAGCAAGACGCTGAAGGCCGTTTCGGACCTGAAGCGCTAGTCGTTGCGGAAATTGATCTCGACCAGCACGCCTTCGGGATCGGGAATGAACAGCTGGGAGATCGCCCCGCCCGGCACGGCCCGCTCCTTGTAGGTGATCCCGGCCCGGTCGAGCCGCGCCTTCATGGCCGCGCCATCATCGCCCCGAAAGGCGACATGATCGAAACAGCCGGTGCCTTCGCCAGGCCGCGCAATGACGATTTCTCCGCCCCAGGCGCTGGCCTTGTCCGACGCCTCGACCAGATGCACCACCGGTATCCCGCCCAGATAGAGCCAGTATACGCGGAAAGGGAAAGCCGGGCGCGCGCCCTCTTCCAGCCCCAGCAATTCGACATAGAAATCGCGGGTCCGCTGCAATTGCGCGCAACGGATGGTGATGTGTTCCAGCGCCGATACGCCCAATTTTCGCCCCAATGGAAGACGGCCGTCAGGCTAGTCGCGGCGCGCCCTCGCTTCAACGTCACTTTCGCACCGGCGGAGCCTCTGCTAGCGTTCGGGCCGCATCCCAAAGGACCATTGCCATGAAAAGACATATTCTGATTGGTTTCCTGGCGGCGGCCTTCTCAGCAAGCCCCGCTCTCGCCGCCCTCAAGGTCGGCGACGCCGCCCCCGATTTTTCCGCCGCCGGCAGCCTGGGCGGCAAGGACTTCACCTTCAAGATGAAGGATGCGCTGAAGAAGGGCCCGGTGGTGGTCTATTTCTATCCATCCGCCTTCACCGGCGGCTGCGACCTGGAAGCCCATACTTTCGCCGAACAGTCCGACAAGTTCGCCGCCGCCGGCGCCTCCATCATCGGCGTCTCCGGCGACACGCTGGACCGGCTGCACAAATTCTCGGCAGACCCGGCTTTCTGCGCCGGCAAATTCCCGGTCGCCTCGGATGCCGATACCAAGATCGCCAAGTCCTATGACCTGACCATTCGCCAGCCCGGCCCCGGCGCCAAGGACAACAAGGGCAACGACCTCACCCACGCCATCATCGAGCGCGTCACCTATGTGGTCGGCAAGAATGGCAAGATCCTGGCCACCATGTCCTCCACGTTGGACAAGCTGACCCCGGTCGAACATGTCGACAAGTCGTTGGCGGTTGTGACCGCCGCGAAGTAACCGCGTATTCAAGACAAAAAGCCGCCCGGTCTCCCGGGCGGCTTTTTCTTTGCAAAGTGGCTTTAAATGCCGGCCAGCGCGGTTTCCGCGGCCCAGCCGGTCTGGGTGATGCCGCCCAGCAGGGATCGGCGCTCGAACTTGCCGGCGATGGCGGCGTCGGACTCGATCTTCAACGTCTTGTATTTCAGCGCCCCGGACATCAGCCCGCCGTCGCGGATGAAAACATTGTCGCAGACCACATCGGCCTTGACGTTGCCCAGGATGCACAAGGTCCGGCAGAAGATCACGCCGTTGACGATGCCGGTTTTTTCCACCGTGACATGCTCGGCGAAAACCAGCCCCTGCACTTCGCCGTGAATGAAGGCGGTGCGGGCAATCAGCTTGCCTTCAATGCCGGTGCCTTCGTCCACGATGGAAAAACAGCGCTTGCCGCGGGTGATCTTGCTGGGAAGGAAGTTTTCCCAGTCGAATTCCGCAAGCTCTTCCTCACGTTGCGGCACCACGAGGGACGAATAATCGTATTTCACCGGCTTGGATTTCCTTGTCCGGAAACTTTCTCAGGGATCGCCGGTCTTATTCGCCGGCGTGGAGCGGAACAACCTTGTGCTCGCTCTCCGACGCGGACGCGCGGGTGATTTTCTCGATCGTGCCGGCCAGGCTGCCGCCTTCTTCCACCATGACCTTGGAATAGGCGATCGTGCCGGTGATGCTGCCGGTGGATCGCAGGATCAGGTTGGACTGCACCACCAGGTGATCGGCGACCGTGCCGCGGATTTCGGCGGTATCGACGCTGATCTGGCCGGTGACATGACCCGACTGGCCGACGTTCAGGCTCTTGGCCTTCAGCACGCCTTCGAACTTTCCGTCCACCGAGGCGCAGCCCGGCACGCTGACTTCGCCCTTCAGCTCCACGCCGGCGCCGATGAAGATCGCGCCGTCATTCTTGTCGTTCATGTCCGCCATTGCCCTGCCCCTTTGGATCGGAAGAATTTTCGCCATTCGGTTAAGCTATTTTTGTGCAGAAGCGGCAAGCACAACGGGTGGTATGCTTAAATTCCGCGGGCGGGCATTGGCGGCAGGATCGCCACGGCCATGGTGCTGCGCTGCAATAACACCTAAAAACCCAGCGATTCCAATGATTTAATGTTGCCCAAATGCCACGCAACCGTGGCAAGGAAACGTCTTTGTGACAGCGGCAAGTCTTGGTCTAGTCCGCCTCGGGCCAAGGCTGTCGGGGGCAAATCCGCACCAAAGGCCACCGCCGCAAAGCGGCGAGACAAAACAGTTTGGGGTGCGGGTGTCGAAATTTCATCACGGTTTACGGAGCCTGATAGCGGCCGGCGCCTTGCTGGCCGCCGCGCCGGCACAGGCGACGCCCGTGGAAAACCAGCTCATCGACCTTACCAGCAAGGTCACCACCCAGGTCACCGACCTCGCCAGGGAAGCGGTTTCCTTCCTGGGCTTTGGTGGCGACCAGGCCAACAATCCCACCGATCCGTCCCCCGTTGCCGAAGGCAGGTTTCCCGAGGCGCGTGAAGTAGCCGCCCGCAGCATCGAGCCCGCTGCGCCGGTGACAGCCGTCGCCGCCGTCACCGCGCCCGAAGTGCCGGCGCTGGTGCGCGAGACTCCCCGGGTCGACCGCTCGCTCAAGAAGGTGTTCTGCGTGGAATATGCCCGCATGCGCTCTGGCCTGGCCGTGTTCGGCGACGCCAAGCAGTGGTGGGAACGGGCCCGCAACCTCTATGCCCGCGCCTCGCACCCGGTCGAGGAAGCGGTGATGGTGTTTTCCGGTTCCAAGCGGCTGAAGCGCGGCCATGTCGCGGTGGTGACCGATATCGTCGGACCCCGCGAAATCATCGTCGATCACGCCAACTGGCAGAACAAGCGCGAAGTCGATCTCGCCACCCCGGTGCTGGACGTCAGCGCCAACAATGACTGGAGCCAGGTCCGGGTCTGGGACATCCCTTCCGGCCAGTTCGGCTCCCGCACCTATGCCATCAGCGGCTTTATCACCAAGGGGCTGATCCGCCAGGCCCGAAACGATTAAGGTGAGCCCCATGGCTCCCGTCGTTTCCATCGTCACCCCGACCTTCAACCGTCACGACCTGCTCCAGGCGCAGCACAGAATCGTGCTGGCGCAGACGGTGCAGGATTTTGAATGGCTGATCCTGGACGACAGCCCGGAGCCGTCGCCCCATTTCGCCGATCTTGCCGACCCGCGCATCCGCTACACCCACAAGAAGGACCGCATGCTGGTCAGCGCCAAGCGCAACTGGCTTTGCGAACGCAGCACCGCGCCGGTAATCGCCCAGTTCGACGATGACGATTATTACGCGCCGCAGTATCTGGCCACCATGCTGGCGCGGCTGGCATCATCGGGCGCCGACATCACCAAGCTGTCCGCCTGGTTCGTCTATTCGGCGCAGCTGAAACGCCTGGGCTATTGGGACACCGCCGACACGCTGGGCCTGCACTTCACCTTCGGGCCGGAGAAAGCCCTGCAGGGATTCGTCAACGCGGCCCCGCCGGACAACATGAAGAACAATTACCTGGGCTATGGCTTCAGCTATGTCTTCAGGAAATCGGCCTGGCAGACCGCGCCCTTCCCGCCGGTGGAATACGCGTCGGACTATGGATTTGTCGCCGGCGCCATCGCCAAGGGCTGCAAGTTCGACCATTTCGCCGATCGCGAGGGCCTGTGCCTTCACGTGCTGCGCACCGACAACATGTCCAGGAGCTTCCCGCAGCATCTGCTACCGGATTTCATGCTGGAAAAGCTGTTCGGGCCGGATCTTGGCGCCCTGCTTGAGCGCTGAAAAACAAAAAGCCCCGGCGTGCGATTTCTCGCAAGCCGGGGCTTTTTTTGAATTGTTCGGGCGGGTTCTCTTACTTCTGTTCTTGGCAGACCTGGCGGCGTTCTACTCTCCCGCGGCTTGAGCCGCAGTACCATGGACGCAGAAGGCTTTGACGGCCGAGTTCGGAATGGGATCGGGTAGAATTCCTTCGCTATGACCACCAGGTCGGCG
>CANKIV010000137.1 GCA_947482125.1 Alphaproteobacteria bacterium | reverse complement strand
GCCGCCATCAAGCTGGCCAAGTCCAAGGGCTTCCGCACCCAGATCAACTGCACCCTGTTCGACGGCACCGATGGCGAGCGCACCGCCAAGTTCTTCGACGAGATGATGGCGATGGGCGTGGACGGCATCACCGTCTCGCCGGGCTATGCCTATGAGCGCGCCCCCGACCAGGAGCACTTCCTGAACCGCGAGCGCACCAAGAAGATGTTCCGCGACATCCTTTCGCGCGGCCGCGGCGGCAAGGACTGGAAGTTCACCAATTCGCCTCTGTTCATGGACTTCCTGGCCGGCAACCAGACCTATGAATGCACCCCCTGGTCGATGCCGCTGCTGACCGTGTTTGGCTGGCAGAAGCCCTGCTACCTCCTGGGCGAAGGCTATGCCAAGACCTTCACCGAGCTGATGGAAGGCACGGAGTGGGAGAAGTACGGCGTCGGCAAATACGAAAAGTGCGCCAACTGCATGGTGCATTGCGGCTTTGAAGGCACCGCCGCCACCGACAGCATCAAGAATCCGCTCAAGATGCTGCCGATCCTGATGCGCGGCGTGAAGACGGAAGGTGCCATGGCGCCGGAAATCGACCTGTCAAACCAGCGGCCGGCCGAGTTCACCTTCTCGCGTCATGTCGAGCACAAGATGTCACAGATCCGCGCCGGCAATTCCAACACCACAGAGGTCGAGGCAGCGGAGTAATTCCGCGAAAGCCTTGTTCGACCCGCGCGCCGTCCGCACCAGCGACGGAATTTGCGTGGGGTGGCGCAGCAGCGATCCCAGCACCCGGCCCATGGCGATGCCGCCATCGGGCTTCATCGCCACCAGGGCAGCGGGCGGCAGCACATGCGCCGCGTCGTCCGAGATCACCCGCAAGGCCGCCAGCGGCAGGTTGCGTTTGGCGGCAAAGCGCGCCGCCACCTGACTTTCCATGTCCACCGCCAGGGCGGCGGTGGCGTCATGCAGGCCGGTCTTGGTCGCGGCCTCATGAATGATGATGTCGCTGCCGAATATCTGGCCCTGATGGGCTGAGGGCAGACGCGACATCAGCCGCACCCGCCAGCCTTCATGACAGTCCCAGCTTTCCGCGCCGGTGATGATGCGATCTGCGATCACCACATCGCCGATTTTCAGGAGCGGCGACAATCCGCCGCCCAGGCCGATGGAGATCACGCCATGGATGTCGCCATGCAGGGCGTCCAGCTTGGCGGCCAGCCCGTCACCATCGCCGCCGCCCGCCACCGCCACCACGCCGGCGACGCCGGCCATTTCGGCTTCCTTCGCCAGCCCCGTAACGGCAAGGATGGTCACAGCCCGAATTCCACGCGGCGCGAATTGCTGCTCTTGAGATTGCGGTAGCGCGCCAGCGCCCAGAGCGGGAAGAATTTCGGATAGCCGTGATAGTTCAGATAGAAGACGCGCGGGAAACCGCCGCCGGTGT
This sequence comes from Alphaproteobacteria bacterium, assembly GCA_947482125.1. GTDB lineage: Bacteria > Pseudomonadota > Alphaproteobacteria > Micropepsales > Micropepsaceae > Rhizomicrobium. The sequence goes on along the minus strand of CANKIV010000137.1, from coordinate 5,342 downwards.
AGTGGGCCTGATTCCACAAGCCATCGGCCTGCTGCGTCGCCTTCAGGTAATTGACGCCGCGCGCCACCGACGGATGATCCACCTGCCCCGCTGCCATCAGCCCCAGCAGCGCCCAGGCGGTCTGTGACGCGGTCGAGGGCGCAGGCTCATAGCCTTTGTAGTCCAGCTTGTAGCTGTCGCAATTCTCGCCCCAGCCGCCATCCGCGTTCTGGATCGCTGCCAGCCAGCCGGCCGCTTTGGCCATGGTGGGATGATCGGGCGCCAGGCCCGCGCCGTTCAATCCCGCCAGCGCCGACCAGGTGCCGTAGATGTAATTGACGCCCCAGCGGCCCCACCAGCTGCCGTCCTCGCGCTGGGTGCGGATCAGATAATCGACACCCGCCTTCAGGCGCGGATCGTCGGGTTTGGCGCCCAGCTGCGCCAGCATGCCGACGCAGCGGCCCGACACGTCTTCGGTGGGCGGGTCCAGCAGCGCGCCGTGATCGGCGAAGGGAATGTTGTTGAGATAGGTATAGGAATTGTCGGCATCGAATGCGCCCCAGCCGCCGTCGCGGCTCTGCAACCCTTCCACCCATTCAGCACCGCGCGCGATGCCCTGTTGGTGATCGGCGCGTTCACGGGCGCGATCCATCGCCATCACCACCACGGCGGTGTCGTCCAGGTCGGGATAGTGATCGTTGCGGTACTGGAAGGCCCAGCCGCCGGGGCGTACATCGGGCTTTTCCTCGGCCCAGTCGCCCTTCACATCCAGCACCTGCAATGGCTTGAGCCAGTTCAGGCCGCGCGTCACCGCATCCAGGGCGCGGGCATCGTTGGTTTCCAGCAGGGCATGGGCAACCAAAGCGGTGTCCCACACCGGCGAGACGCAGGGTTGGCAATAGGCCTCATTGTCCTTGATCACCAGCAGCTTCTCGACGGATTTTCGGGCGATGGCGCGGTCGGGATGGCTCTGCGGATAGCCCAGCACGTCATACATCATCACGCTGTTGGCCATGGCGGGATAGATCGCGCCCAGCCCGTCCTCGCCGTTGAGGCGCTCGGTGGTCCAGCTGCGGCATTTCTCGATGGCTTGGGCCCGCAAATTTTTCGGCCAAGGCACAACCTTCAACACCCGGTCCAGCGCGTTGAAGAAGAAGGACCAGCCCGCGCTCTGGTGCGGCGCGCGCGGCGAAGCGGCGCCCACGCCTGGAACGAACAGTTCGGGAATATGAATGCCACGCGGATTGCGCGCCACCGGCTGTTTCGCTGCCAGCACCAGCAGGGGCACGATCACCGTGCGCGCCCAATAGCTCATCTTGGACAGATGCACCGGGAACCAGCGCGGCAGCAGGATCAGCTCGACCGGCACCGTGGGCACATTCTTCCACGAGGTTTCGCCGAACAGCGCCAGCAGGATGCGGGTGAAGACATTGGCCTTGATGGCGCCGCCGCGCGCATGCAGCGCTTCGCGGGCGCGGACCATGTGCGGAGCATTGATGTCGTCGCCGATCATCTTGAGGGCGAAATAGGCCTTCACCGTCGCCGAAATGTCGAAGGCGCCTTCGTGATAGAGCGGCCAGCCGCCATGCGCGCCCTGGATGCGCCGCAGATAGACGCCGATCTTCTTTTCCAGCTCCAGGTTCGGCGTCTCAGCCAGGTAGTGCACCAGGAGCACATATTCGGCCGGGATGGTGGCGTCGGCTTCCAGCTCATAGACCCAATGCCCGTCCGGCTTCTGCTGGGCCAAGATGGCGTCGGTGGCGGCGCGGATGGCGCCTTCCACACTGTCGAACTCGCGCGCGTTGAGCTGGTTCATGGCCGAACTATAAGCCCAGGTGGCGCAGCGCCAAAGCCGCCGCCGTCTCGCCGGAGCGCAAGGCGCCCTCGATGGTGGCCGGCAGGCCGGTTTGGGTCCAGTCGCCTGCCAGGAACAGGTTGCGCCAGCGGGTTTTGGCCGGCGGGCGGCGGGCATCCTGTGAGGGCGTGGCGGCAAAAGTGGCCCGCTTTTCCTTGACGATCTGCCAAGGAGGCATGGGGGCGTCGATCTTCAGCGCCCGAGCGACATCGGCCCAGATCGCCGCGGCCAAATCCTCACGGTCCCGGTCCACGATGGCGTCGGCACTCGACACCGTCACCGAAATACGGTCGTCGAAGGCGAAAATCCATTCCGCGGTACCGCCGATCACCCCCAGCATGGCGGGCGCGCCGGGCGGTGCGGCCATCTTGAAATGCGCATTGACGATGGCGCGGAAATCATCGGGTGCTGTCAGGCCCGGGATCAGGTCGGGGGCGGCCCAGGGCGGCACCGCCAGCACCACCGCATCGCGCCCGCCGACCGGGAGGCTGGCATCGCCGATTTCCAGCATCATGGCTTCGCGCGGCCCCAGAGCCATGCCGCGTACCCGCGTACTGAGGCGCAAGGTGCTTTTGCGGTCATTCAGATAGTTCAAAGCCGGGGCCACAAAGGCCGCCGCCAAGGTGGGATGGGCGATGCGCGGGCGATAAAAGCTGCCGCCCTTGGCCAGGGTCTCGCGCAGGATCGCGCCCGCCAGATGGGCTGAGGATTCCGCCGGTTCGGTGTTGAGCGCCGCCAGCAGAAAAGGGCGCATCAGATTGTGCCACAGCGCGCCGCGCTCATGGACGACATTGTCCACGCGCATCTTGTGACCGGCCCACATCAGCGGCGCGTACTTCAGATAATCCGCCGCATGGGTGCCCGGAACGCGGCGCTTTTCGGACGTGATCCAGTAGGGCACGGAGCCTTCATTGGGACGCAGGGTCCAGCGCGCGAAGTCTTTGCCGTCATTGGCGCGCAAATTCACGAAGAAAAATTCCGCGCGGGGCGGACCGGCCAGCGCATTCTTCGCGCCGATACGGGAAAGATATTCCTGCACCGCGCGATTGCCGGACAGCACCAGGTGATTGCCGTTGTCGATCACGCCATCCATGGCGGGGTCGAAATAGGAGCGGCAACGCCCGCCTGCCTGCCCCGCGGCCTCGATCACTTCGACCGGGACACCGCGCGACGCCAGGATGGTGGCGGCGGACAGGCCGGCAAGGCCGGCGCCGATGACATAGGCTTTCCCCGTCTTGCTCACGAAAACAGACCCTGACGCAGCACCAGCGACAGCAAGCGCCACTTGCCCAGCGAGACCCGGCGGCGCGGCGCAGCGAAGCCCTGCGCCTCGCTGGCCCGCAGGATTTCGGAATAGACCGCGCCCATCAGGCGCGGCGTCTTGATCCGCCCCTTGGGACGGGCGGCAAGAATGCGCGCGGCCTCGTCATAATGATGATGCGCCAGCTTCGCGACCCGGCGGCAGACGCCGTCGATGCAGGGGCTGGCGATGATGGCCTTGGGGTCCAGGGCGGTGATGCCGGCTTCCTGCAGATATTCGCGCGGCAGATAGAGGCGGCCGATGGCGGCGTCTTCGTCAATGTCGCGCAGGATGTTGGTCAGTTGCAGCGCCCGGCCCAGATGATGCGCCAAATCAAAGCCCGGCACTTCTTCCATGCCGAACACCTTGATGGACAGGCGCCCCACCGCGCTGGCCACCCGGTCGCAATACAGGTCCAGCGTGGCAAGATCGGGGGCGACAATGTCTTCGGCCACGTCCATGTCCATGCCGTCCAGCACGGCAATGAAATCCTCAAGGCGCAAGCCATACTGCGCCACGGCCGGCGCCAGGAAGGAAACCCGCGGCGGCTTCAATCCGGCATAAAGCCCGGCGAGCTCGGTTCGCCATTGCTCCAGCCTGTCATGGCGTTCGGGCCGCGTGCCGATGCCGTCATCGGCAATATCGTCCACCTTGCGGCAGAAGGCGTAGATCGCGAACATGGCGTCGCGCTCTTCGCGCGGCATCAGCCGCATCGCCATGTAGAAGGAGCTGCCGGCGGCCTTCTTCTGCACCGCGGCGGCGGCCGCGCCGCCGATATGTTCTGCATTGGTCATCGGGGGCGTCTCAGGCGCATCAGCGCAAAGGCGGGAAAACGCTTCAGGAACAGCGCCGCCACATCCATCTTGGAATGATGCACGGCCTGGGACAGCGGATCGCGGTTCATCAGCAGGGTATTGAGATCGTCGGCCAGGGTCTGGATCAGATCGACCTCCAGCGCCAGCCGGCCATCCTTTATGCCGCGCGCGAAGGGACGCGAGGTTTCCAGCAGCTCGGCATTGCGCCGGGCCAGACCCGAAATCACGCCCGCAAGCGCCGGATTGGCCTTGTCCTGGCCCAGGGCTTCGACGCCGACACCGGCGGCGGCCAGCAGCGGTTCGGGGATATAGACGCGGTTCAGCTCGCGATAGTCCTTGGCGCAGTCCTGCAGGTGGTTGATCACCTGCAGCGCGGCGCACAGCGCGTCATTGGCGGGCCACAGGCTTTGGGACTCGCCGTGCACATCCAGCACGAAACGCCCCACCGGCATGGCGCTGTAGCGGCAATAATCGATCAGTTCGTCCCAGTCGCTGTAACGCAGCCTGGTGCAATCGCGGCGGAAGGCTTCCAGAAGGTCGAGCGCGTGCACCGACGACAGGCTGCGTTCGGCCAGCACGGCGCGCAAGGCCACGCCTTCGGGCACCGCATCGCTCATTCCCACCAGGCTGGCGCGCATCTGTTCCAGCAGCGCCAGTTTTTCCTCCGGTGCGGCGGTGGCGCTGTCGGCGACATCGTCGGCGGCGCGGACGAATTTGTAGAAGGCCATCACCGGCGGACGGTATTTCGGCGCGATAAGGATCGAGGCGACGGGGAAATTCTCGTCCTTGTGGCCCTTGCCCGACTGGAGCTGCGCGACATTGCTCATGCGCCGCCCTTCTCGCCCTTCAAGGCTTGGCCGGCCTGGATGCGGCCTTTCCACAGGCCGCCCTTGCCCGACCAGTATTGCAGCGCCGATTCAAGTGTGAAGGCGGCATAGAAGGCGCCGATCAGCGGCAGGGCCGCGCCCCATAGCGGCGACAGGCGATAGAAGCGCAGGATAGGCTGGAACATCAGCGCCATGATGACCCAGGCCAGCCACCCGGCAAGCTGCGAAATGCCCCAGGCAAACAGCGCCGTCATCACTGGCGCGATATAGACCAGCGTCAGACCCAGCAGGGTTCCCATCAGCAGCAGGGGCGAATAGCTGAGCTGGGCGTAGGCCGAACGCGCCACCATCTGGCGGATATCGGCCAGATGCTCATAGGGGCGCAAGCTGATGGCGCGGTCGGTCAGACCCAGCCAGATCGGACCTTGGCTCTTCATCGCCCGGCCCAGGGCGCAATCGTCGATGATGTTGTGGCGGATGGCGGTTATGCCGCCCGCTGCCTCCAGCGCGGTGCGGCGCGCCAGCATGCAGCCGCCCGCCGCCGCCGCGACTCTGGACTTCGGATC
>CANKIV010000136.1 GCA_947482125.1 Alphaproteobacteria bacterium | reverse complement strand
TCATCCGAGGCAAAGCCGGAGCCGTAAAACAGCGGCTCTTCGGGCGTCCAGTGCAGATCGGCACCATCCACCCAGCGCGGCGCCGGTTCTTTGCGGAAGGAAAAGCGCATGCGGCTTGGTTAGCGCAGGTCCGAAGCCCAATCACGCGACCTTAACGGATGTGGTTAATGCGAGCGGCTTGGCGGCCTAGCGAACCAACGGCCGATACTTCGCATCCTGATGGAAGGCTCAGTTGTCGTCCATCTTGAGGGCGGCAATGAAGGCTTCCTGCGGAATCTCCACCTTGCCGAACTGGCGCATCTTCTTCTTGCCCTCTTTCTGCTTGTCGAGGAGCTTGCGCTTGCGGCTGATGTCGCCGCCATAGCATTTCGCCGTCACGTCCTTGCGCAGGGCGCTGAGGGTTTCGCGCGCGATCACCTTGCCGCCGATGGCGGCCTGGATCGGGATCTTGAACATGTGGCGCGGGATCAGGTCCTTGAGCTTTTCGCACATCGCCCGACCACGGCCTTCTGCGCGCTGGCGGTTGACAACCATGGACAGCGCATCCACCGGATCGTCATTGACCAGGATGGACATCTTCACCAGATCGCCTTCTTCGTATTTCTCGATGTGATAATCGAAGCTGGCATAGCCGCGCGACACGCTCTTCAGCCGGTCGTAGAAATCGAACACCACTTCGTTCAGCGGCAGCATGTAGATCACCATGGCGCGGTTGCCGGCATAGGTGAGCTCGACCTGGCGGCCGCGCCGATCCTCGCACAGCTTCAGGACGCTGCCCAGATATTCATCGGGCACCAGCACAGTCGCCTTGATCCATGGTTCTTCGATGTGATCGATGTAGGTGACATCCGGCATGTCGGCCGGATTGTGCAATTCCTTCATCGTGCCGTCATTCATGTAGATATGATAGATCACGCTGGGCGCGGTGGTGATCAGGTCGAGATTGAATTCGCGCTCCAGCCGTTCGCGCACGATTTCCAGATGCAGCAATCCCAGGAAGCCGCAGCGGAAACCAAAGCCCAGCGCGGCGCTGGATTCGGTTTCATAGGTGAAGCTGGCGTCGTTGAGATGCAGCTTGCCCAGCGCCTCGCGCAAATCTTCGAACAAGGCCGCGTCCACCGGGAACAAGCCGCAGAACACCACCTGCTGCGCCGGCTTGAAGCCGGGCAGGGCGGTGGGCGTACCCTTGCGTTCGTCGGTGATGGTGTCGCCCACCTTGGTGTCGGCGACCTGCTTGATCTGGGCGGTGATGTAGCCGACTTCGCCCGGGCCCAGCTTTTCTACGCCGACCTTCTTGGGCTTGAAGACGCCGATCTGTTCGACTTGATAGACGGCATCTGCGGCCATCATGCGGATCTTCTGGCCCTTCTTCAGTTCGCCATCGATGATGCGCACCAGCACCACCACGCCCAGATAGGCATCGTAATAGGAATCGATCAGCAGTGCCTTCAGCGGCGCGTTGATCTCGCCCTTGGGCGGCGGCAGCCGCTTGACCACCGCTTCCAGCACCAGGTCGATGCCGATGCCGGTCTTGGCGGAAATCGGAATGGCCTCACTGGCGTCGATGCCGATCACATCCTCGATCTGCGCCTTGACGCGCTCGGGCTCGGCGGCGGGCAGGTCGATCTTGTTGAGCACCGGCACGATGTCCAGGCCCGCATCGATCGCCTGATAGACATTGGCCAGGGTCTGGGCCTCGACGCCCTGGCTGGCATCCACCACCAGCAGCGCGCCTTCGCAGGCGGCCAGGCACCGGCTGACCTCATAGCCGAAATCGACATGGCCGGGCGTGTCCATCAGGTTCAGGACATACATCTCGCCATCGGCCGCCTTGTAGTCCAGGCGCACGGTCTGGGCCTTGATGGTAATGCCGCGCTCCCGCTCGATGTCCATCGAGTCCAGGATCTGGTTGGTCATTTCGCGGGTGGAGACGGTGCCGGTGTGCTGGATCAGCCGGTCGGCCAGGGTGGACTTGCCATGGTCGATATGGGCGACAATGGAAAAGTTGCGGATTTTGGACAGGTCGGGCATTTGCGGGGGTGTTAGCAGAACGCCCGCCCCCCTCCAACAGCGATTTTCCGGCTATAACCGCGTGATGCTGCACTACCTTTATCTGGACTATGGCGGGCTGCCGAAATACCGGCGGGAGCTGCGCTACAGCCTGATTTCCCTGCGGTCCGAGCTGGGGGATGCCCCGGACGCCAAAATCGTAATCTATACCGACGCCCCCACCGTCTATGCCCGCTGGCCGGTCGAGGTTGTCGATATCGGCTCCCGCACCGCCGAATGGTCGGGCGGGGGGCTTTACCATCACCGCATCAAGCCGGCGGTGGTGCTGGATGCCCTGAACCGGCTCGACGGCCCGGTCTGTTTTGTGGATTCGGACTCCATCATCCGGCCCGGCTTCCATGCCGAGGTCACCGCCAAGATGGCGCCGCAGGATGTCTGGTCGGTGACCAAGTGCGCGGTGGTGATGAACGGCTTTGAGCTGATGAACCCCTTTCCGCCGCTGAAGGGCTTTCGCACCCACCTGCCGCATGTTGGGCGCTACCACTATGACGTGGAGCAAAGCTGGATGTTCAATTCCGGCCTGATCGGGGTGTCGCCGGTGCATGTGCCTGTGATGGAGGACGCGCTGGCCTTCATTGATGCCCTGATCGGACGGGCCAAGAAGTTTCCCACCCTGGAGCAGTTCGCGCTCAGCGAAGTGCTGCGGCTCAGCCAGACGGCGGTGTCGGAAGTCACGGATACCTTCCTGCATTACTGGCAGGGAAGGCGGCGCATCTATATGGCCAACGAGATCGAAAAGAGCCTGTCGGCGGACTGGAACGACCTGACGCCGCCGAAGCAATGGGCCGAGTTGGATTACTGGAAGATCCGCGCCTACAACTATTATCACGGCGTCTCCCATTTTCTGTCAGGCTTCCAGCGATGAAAAAGACAGACAATGCCGTTTCCGATCTTTGGCCGGGCCAGTCGCAATCGCTTCTGAAAGCGCTGCACATCCTCACCCACAATGGCGGGCTGAACGCGGATTCGCGCCGCAAGCTGAAGCAGGTGCAGCACCTGGCGCTGCTGATCAAGCCGGCGATTGATGCCGCGTTGAAGGAAAAGGACCAGCCGGTGCTGGCCGACCTGGGCGCCGGCAAGTCCTATCTGGGCTTTATTCTCTACGACCTCTATTTCCGCGCTGCCGCGCGCGGGCGTGTGGTTGCGGTGGAGGCCCGGCCCGAACTGGTCGAGACGGCGAAAAAGATTGCCGCCGAAAGCGGTTTCGACCGGATGGACTTTGTCGAAGGCAAGATCGCCGAAGCCGCGCTGGGCGCGGTCGACATCGTCACCGCCCTGCATGCCTGCGACACCGCCACCGATGAGGCGATCCTGTTCGCGCTGAAGCATGAGGCAAAATACGTGGCGCTGGTGCCCTGCTGCCAGGCGGAAGTGGCGCGCGAACTGGAAGCCGTCAAAGGCCCGCTGGACCAGCTATGGCGGCACGGCATTCACCGCCGCGAGATTGGTTCTCACCTGACCAACGTCTTGCGCGGGCTTTATCTGGAAGCCCATGGCTACAAGGTGCGGGTGACGGAATATACCGGCTTCGAACACACCCAGAAGAACGAGATGATCTATGCCGAGCGCCACCAGCGCTCCAATCCGCGCGCCAAGGGCGAGTTCGAAAAGCTGGCCAAGGAAATGGGCGCCAGCCCGAAACTGCTGACGCTCACCTGAATGTCATCCCCGGCGAGCGATGCGCAGCATCGCGAGGGAAGGGGATCCGGGCGTCCAAAATCCGCTCGCTGGTGATAGCTGGATTCCCTTCCCCTCGCATTGCGAATGCAATGCTCGGCCGGGAATGACAGATGAGATCAGCCTCTGAGTGTAGCGCCCAGCTTGATCGTGGCGGCGACAATCTTCTGCGCCAGACTTTCAATATCGGCTTCGGTCAACGTCGCGTCCTTGGGCTGGATGCGCACGGCCACGGCCACCGACTTCTTGCCCTCGGGCACACCCTTGCCTTCATAAACGTCGAATACCGTGACGCTGTCGATCAGGTTGCGGTCCGCTGTCTTCACGGCCTTGACGATTTCACCGGCCGCCAATTTCGCATCGACCACAAAGGCGAAGTCGCGCTCGATGGCCTGGAACGGCGAGGGCGCGAACAGCGGCTTGGCCTTGCCCTTGGATTTCGCATCCGGAATGGCGTCCAGGAAGATTTCAAATCCGGCCGCCGGACCTTTCAGGTCGAACGCGGCGAGAACCTTGGGATGAATCTCGCCGAACTGGGCGATGACCTTGGGGCCCATGGCGATGGTGCCGCTGCGGCCCGGATGATACCAGGCGGGGCCGCCTTGCGCGATCGGCGCCGACATGGGGGCGCCGGTAATGGCTTCAAGCTCCGCCAGCAGGTCGGCTTTCACCGCGAACAGCCCGCTGGCTTCATCGCTTTTCTGCCAGTGGCGTTCGCCGGCGCCGGTGCGGATGGCGGCGGTGACGGTCTTCTGTTCGCCGGGCTGGCCGGAGTCGAAGGCCGCGCCGATCTCGAACAATTGCAGATTGGCAAAGCCGCGTGCCGCATTGCGCGAAGCCGCCGCCAGCAGGGACGGCAGCACCGACGGGCGCAGCGCATCCAGGTCCGACGCGATGGGGTTGGAAAGCTGGCGGGCATCGTCGCCGCCGCCGAACAGTTTGGCCTGGTCGCGCGCGACGAAGGAGAAAGACACGGTCTCATTGAAGCCACGCGCCGCCAGCGCCCGGCGGGCGGTGCGGGTGCGGCGCTGGGCCTTGGACAGAACCGGCGCGGCGACACCGCTGACGCGGGCCAGCGGCACGGAGGCGACGCCATCCAAACCATGGATGCGCACCACTTCTTCCACCAGGTCGGCGGGACCGTCCACGTCATGGCGCCAGCTTGGCGGCACCACCATCCAGTTTGAATTCACCACAAAACCCAGCGCGGTCAGGATGCGCCTGATCTCGCCTTCCGGCACCTTGATGCCGCCCAGTTTCTGGACATAAGCAGGATCGAAGGAGATCGGCTTGTGGGGCGGCGGCAATTCGCCCGCGATTACCACGTCGCTGGCCTCGCCGCCGCACCATTCCAATATGTACCGGGTGCAAAGCTCCAGCCCGGGCAGCACGAATTGGGGATCGACGCCGCGCTCGAAGCGATAGCGCGCGTCGGAAATGATCGCCTGCTTGCGACCGCTGCGCGCGATGCGGGCTGGATCGAACCAGGCGGATTCGATGAAGACGTTCACGGTGTTCTCGAAGCTGCCGCTCTCCATGCCGCCCATGATGCCGGCGATGCCCAGCGCCTTGGCGTCATCAGCGATGACGACTGTGCCGGAATCCAGTGTGTAGGTCTTTTCGTCCAGCGCCAGCACGGTCTCGCCGTCCCTGGCCATGCGGGCCTGCAGGCCGCCAGTCAGCTTGTCGGCGTCGAACACATGCAGCGGGCGGCCGCGATCCTGGGAAATCAGGTTGGTGGCATCGACCAGCGCGGAAATGGACTTCATGCCCACGCTCTTGAGCTTGTCCTGCACCCATTTGGGCGCAGGGCCGTTCTTGACGCCGCGGATCAGCCGGCCGGCAAAGATCGGGCAGGCATTCTTGTTCTCGGCCGCAAAATCGAGGGCGATCTTCGTGGAACTGGGGAATTTGCCCGCCACAGGCTGGACCTTCTCGCCCCTGAGCGTGCCCAAGCCGCTGGCGGCCAGATCACGGGCAATGCCGAACACGCTCGCCGCATCGCCGCGATTGGGGGTGATGGAGACATCGAACAGCGGATCGTTGGCCAGCAGGCCCGCGTCTTCGAGCGCCGCCGCCACTGGTGCGCCAACCTTGGCGCCGGCCTTCAGCTCGATGATGCCGTCATGGTCTTCGCCCAGCTGGAGTTCGCGGGCGCTGCACATCATGCCGCGCGATTCCACATCGCGGATCTTGCCGACCTTGAGCGCGTCGCCCGTGGCGGGAATGACAGTGCCGGGCCGCGCCAGCACCACCTTGATGCCGGCCCGCGCATTGGGGGCGCCGCAGACGATCTGCAAGGTTTCCTTGCCGTCGCTGACCGTGCACAGCCGCAACTTGTCGGCATTGGGATGCTTGTCGGCGGTGATGACTTCGCCGACCACGAAATCCTTCAGCGCCGCGCCCGGATCGGTGATGCTTTCCACTTCCAGTCCGATGCTGGTCAGCTTTTCGCCGATAGTGGCGGCATCGGCATCGGTATCCAGATGCTCTTTCAGCCAGGAGAGGGTGAATTTCATCGTGAAAGCCCGCCATCAAGGGTCGGGATATCCAGCGCCTGAAAACCATAATGCTTCAGCCAGCGCAGGTCCGATTCAAAGAAGCTGCGGATGTCGGGCATGCCGTATTTCAGCATCGCCATGCGGTCCAGGCCGAAGCCAAAGGCAAAGCCCTGATATTTGTTCGGGTCGATGCCGCAATTTTCCAGCACCTTGCGGTGGACCATGCCGCTGCCGCCCAGCTCCAGCCAGTCATTGCCGGTGCCGAAACTGATCTTGCCCGGCACGCTGCGGTCGCATCGCATGTCCCATTCCAGGCTCGGTTCGGTGAAGGGGAAGAAGCTGGGGCGGGCGCGCAGCTCGATCTTGTCGATCTCGAAAAAGGCCTTGCAGAATTCTTCCACCGTCCATTTCAGATGGCCCAGGTGGATGCCCTCATCCACCACCAGCGCTTCGACCTGGTGGAACATGGGCGAATGGGTGGCGTCGGAATCGACGCGATAGGTGCGGCCCGGCGAGATCACCCGGATCGG
>CANKIV010000135.1 GCA_947482125.1 Alphaproteobacteria bacterium | reverse complement strand
GGCGTCGTCGAAATTCAGCACGCAGGTGGCCTGGCCCTTGATGCCCATCTTGTGCTCGATGCCGCCGGTGTTGACGCCGTTGCGTGCGCCCATGGTGCCGTCTTCCTTGACCAGGAATTTCGGCACCATGAAGAAATTCACCGTCGAAAGATCGTCGTGGATCTGGCCCTTTTCGTCGGGAATCTTGGCGATCACCATATGGATGATGTTGGAGGTCAGGTCCTGGTCGCCGCCCGAGATGAAAATCTTGGTGCCGTTCATCTTGTAGGTGCCGTCCGGTTGTTCGACCGCTTTGGTCTTCATCAGCCGAAGGTCGGTGCCGCAGCCCGGCTCGGTCAGGCACATGGTGCCGGCCCATTCGCCCGACACCATCTTGGGCGCGATAGCCTCCTTCATCCACGCGGCCCCGGTCGCCAGCAGCGCGCCATAGGCGCCGGCCGTCAGCATGGGATACATGGCCAGGCTCTGGTTGGCGCTCATCCCCATTTCGCTGACCACCATGGTCAGGATGTGCGGCATGGCCGCGCCGCCCGCGGATTCCGGCGCACCCAGCCCGCCCCAGCCGGCTTCGCAATAGGCCTTATACGCTTCTTTAAATCCCTTGGGCGTGGTCACCGCGCCATTCTGGAAATGGCAGCCTTCCTCGTCGCCAGACTGGTTCAGCGGCTGCAGCACTTCCTCGCAAAACTTGCCCGCATTGCTGAGAATGTCGTCCACCAGCCCCGCATCCAAGTCGGCAAAGCCGGGCAGGTCACGGTGCTTTTCCAGCTCCAGCACCTCGTGCAGCAGGAAGCGGTAATCTTCGACCGGGGCGCGATAGATGGGCATGGGGCAATCCGTCTGGAGGAAGCATGATTCTTACTCCGGCGCCGCGCCGCCCGCCATTGTGCAGACGCAATAGAAAGTGGACGCAATAGAAATGGGCATTATATACGAAACTAGACAAACCGCTTGCGCCCCGTGAAGGAGAAAAGGCTGAATGCGCCAAAAATCCCGCCCGACCGATTGAGGCAGTTCCCCAAGGGGGTGGCCTAGAAAATTGCGGGCAAATGCGGCAAAGGTTTCGCCGTGACCCCATAGCTCAGCAGGATAGAGCGGCGGTTTCCTAAACCGTAGGCCGGAAGTTCGAGTCTTCCTGGGGTCACCAGCTTGGGTGCGCAAAGGAACAGATGAGCCAAAACCTCGCGGCGCTTGAGCAAGGCTTGCGGCAGAGGCTCGCCGTCAATCCGGGCGACTTCGCCGCGCTGGTGCAGCTGGGTCAACTTCTGCTCCAGGGCGGCAGCCTGGAAGAGGCGCTCAGCGTGGCCGACCGCGCCGCCGCGCGCAATCCCGGTCATGGCATTCCCTTTTCGCTGCAGGCAATGGCCGCCCTGCGTGCCCGCTTCGGCCCGCCGCCGCCGCCCAGGCCGCTGCCGGCAGGCGCCGCCATTTCCATGCGGACCCTGGGCGCCAATGGCCGGTTCGGAAACCAGCTTCTGCAATATGCCTTCCTCAAACTGTATGCCCGCCAGCATGGCCTGGGCGCGCAAACTTATGATTGGGCCGGGCGCGATCTGTTTGGCTGTGACGATCCCTTTCCCGCCCGCGATTTTCCCGGTCTGGACGAAAGCCAGGCTGATCTGTTCGCGTCCCTGAACGGGCAAGCCCCGGTCCATGCCGATCGCGATCTCAGCGGCTACTTCTGCGGCCACACCGCGCATTGGGGGGATCGCAAGGCGGCGTTCCGGTCCCTGTTCCAGCCCCGGCCTGCAGTCCAGGCATGGCTGGAGCCCGCCATGGCTGAACTGGCCGCACGCGGCAGGACCCTGGTCGCCCTGCATATCCGGCGCGGCGATTTCGGTCAGGGAAAATTCTGGATCGCGCCGGCGGACTGGTATGCAAGATGGCTGACGGAAATGTGGAATGGGCTGGAAGCGCCCGTTCTCTACATCGCCAGCGACGATCCCGGCGTGAGCACAGAGTTTTCCGCCTTCAATCCGGTGGATGCGCGCGATCTGGGCGCGGGACGGCTGGATTTCTATCTGGACCACTACGTGCTGTCCCGAGCCCGTCACCTGGCGATTTCCAACAGCAGCTTTTCCTTCACCGCGGCGATGCTGAATGAAAAGGCGCGAAGCCTCGTCAGGCCCAACCCCACTGTTCAGGCGCTGGTGCCGTTCGATCCCTGGAACGCCGAAGTGCTGCTGCCTATTTGATCCAGAGCCAGCGGCTGCGGTTGACGTTGCCGGCATTTTCAACATAGCCGCCGACGCGCGGGCTCACCGCCAGGCTCTGGGAGCGATAGCGGATCGGCAGCCAGGGCATATCCGCCAGCGCGATTTTCTCCGCTGCCTGCAGCAGCGTTGCGCGTTTGGCAGGATCGGGCTGGCGTTCAGCTCTCCCCATGGCGGCGTCGAATTCGGGATTGCGATAACCGGCATAGTTGCGCGGATTGCCGCTGCGCAGCAGGTCGAGAAAGGTCGTGGCGTCGTCATAGTCCGCCAGCCAGTCGGTGTAAGCGAGCTGGTATTGCCCCAGGCGCATATTGCGCAGGGTAATCTGAAAATCCGTCACCTGTATCTGAACATCGACATGAACCTGCCGTGCCATGGCCTGGAACACGGCGGCCAGCCGCCGGCTGTCGGGGCTGGACGCCACCGCATAGGTCAGGCGCAATTTGTTGAAGGGGCCGTAGCCCGCGTCCTGCATCAGCCGCCGGGCCAGCGCCACCCGTGCCGGATAGGGCATGGCCTTGAAATCCAGCACGGGACCGCCGCGATATCCCGCGGTATGGGGCGGTACATAGGCATAGGCGGGGATTTCGTTCAGCTTCATCACTTTGCGCGCCACCGCCTCGCGGTCATAGACAAGATTGAGGGCGCGGCGCACGCGGATATCGCGCAGCGCCGGATCGCGGACATTGATCGCGACATAGGACAGCGCCAGCGACGGCATGATGTGCAGCGCCTGAGGCATGTTCTGGCGCAGCCACGCCACCTGCGTGGAAGGCAGTGGCGTCTGCATGTCCAGCTCGCCGGCCCGCAGCCGCCGCAAGGCGGCCAATGTGTCCGCGGTGGGGAAATAATTCACGGTGCCGATCTTCACCGACGCCGCGTCGTAGAAGCGCGGATTTTTCACCAACGTGATGTGGTCGTTGGGCCTCCAGCTCTTGAGGATATAGGGCCCATTGAAGGCGCCCTTGCGCGGCAGCGGGGACGCACTGGGATGCGCCAGAAGCTCGGGCAGGTAAGGCGCCGGATATTCGAGGGCCACCACAATGGTCCGCGCATCCGGCGCTTTGACGCCCAGGGCCGAAGGCGGCAAGGCGCCGCTGCTGATGGCGCGGGCGCTTTTTATCGTCCACAGCATGGCGGCGGTGCGTGATGCGGTCTTGGGGTCCAGCACCCGCCGCCAGCCGGAAACGAAATCCCGGGCGGTGACGGGCATCCCGTCCGACCATTGGGCTTTGCGCAAGAAGAAGGTCCAGGTCAGGCCGTCCTTGGAAACCTCCCAGCGCTCCGCCATGCCGGGGATGGGTTTGCCGCGCGCATCCAGCGTGGTGAGGCCGACCATCAGGTCGCCCAGGATGTTGGTCTCCGCCTGGCTGCCGGCGGCGGCGGGATCGAGGGAGTCCGGTTCAAAGCCATTGCCGCGGTTGAGCACGGTTTGCGCCGATGCGGGCAGGGCGAACAGAAGCAGGCCTACGAACGCGGCCCTCATGAGAATTGTTTTGCCCGTGCCACCTGATCGATGTTGACCCAGCGCGAGCGGTGATAGTCGAGCGGGTTTGCCTCAAGGCCTTTGACGTAAGGCCAGGTCAGGTTGAGGCTGACCCAGAACCAGATCGGCATAGCAACATGGTCCTTCATGAATATGCGTTCCGCTTGCGCCAGTTTTTCCGCGCGAAGGACAATGTTGGGCTCGTATTGCGCGCCATCGAGCGCGGCATCGAAAGCCGGATTGCTGTACTCGCCCCAATTGTTGCCGCTGCCGGTGCGGGCCAGATCGAGGAAGTTGGATGCGTCGCTGAAATCGGCGGCCCAGCCGGCCTGACAGATGTCGAAATCATGCTCCTGGATGGCGGGATAGAAGACCTGCATGTCGTTGGGCGTGATGGTGATGTCTACGAACACCTGCGCAAGCATCTGCTGGACGGCTGCTGCCACGGCTCGGCCGGCACCTGGCGCTGTGCTGCGGATCATATAGGTGGTGCGGAGGCGATTGTTTTCGTCATAACCCGCAGCGCGCATCAGGCTTTGCGATCTGTCGATCCGTTGGCCGTAGGTCAGCGATTTAAAATCATAGACCAGCCCGCCCTGATAATTGGCGATGCCAGGGGGAACCAGGTTGTAAGCGGGCACCTCGCCGTTGCGAAGGACGCGGTCGGTGATGACTTCGCGATTCAGCGCCAGATTGATCGCCTCGCGCACCCGCACGTCGTCGAATGGCTTGCGCTTATGGTTGACGCCAATGATCTCGGTAATCAGCGTCGGCACGGGATGGATGGTCTGGGGTATGTTCTTGCGGATCCAGTCGATCTTCTGAACCGGAAGCCGGTCCTGGAAATCCAGCTCCCCCACCCGGAAGCGCCGCAAGGCCGCCGCGTAATCGCTGGTCGGATAAAAATAGACGCGCTCCAGCGCCACATTCGCCGCATCGTAGAAACGCGCGTTCTTCACCACCAGTACGTGATCGTTGGGAATCCACTCTTTCAGAATGAAGGCGCCGTTGCTGACATAGTTGCCGGGCCGCGCCCAGTCCTTGCCCTTGGCCGTAACCACATGGCGCGGCAGGGGATAGGTGGTGGTGTGCGTCAGCAGCTCCAGCAGATAGGGCGCGGGATGCTCGAGTTGCACCCGCAAGGTGTGCGCGTCGATCGCCGCCACGCCCAGCGCCGTCAGAGGCATCTTGCCGGCGGTGATCGAGGCGCCATTTTTCACCAGGTGCAGAAAATAGGCGTAGCTGGAGGCGCTGGCGGGATCCACCAGCCGCCGCCAGGAAAACACGAAGTCCTCCGCCGTAACCGGCACGCCGTCCGACCACAGCGCTTCGCGCAGATGGAAGGTCCAAGTCAGGCCGTCCTGCGAGGTTTCCCAGTGCGTGGCCATGCCGGGAACTGCCTTGCAGGCCACATCGTGGGTCATCAGGCCGACCATCAGATCGCCGATGATCTCGTTTTCCTGCGTACCGGAGGATTGAGTCGGGTCCAGGGTTTCGGGCTCTGCCACATTGCCGCGCAGGAAGGTCCCGGCGTCGGTAATCTTATGATGAACGGACTGGGAGGGCTGGCGCAGCCAGAAATACCCGCCCGTGGCCGCCAGCGCCGCGCCGCCCGCCAGCGCGAGACGGCGGTTCCATGCCTTGCCCGATGCCATACAGACCTTCTACCATGCCTTCAGCCAAATATTTGCCGGGTTTGCGGCGGATAATTCAATGCTTTTCGCAGGCAAAGGTCTTCAGGGGGAAACGATGCGTAGAATGATTATCGCGATGGCCGCGGGTGCGGCGCTCACGCCCGCTGCGGCGCTGGCGGACGCGCGCGAGGACGTCATTGCCGGCGTCACGCGCTGCGCCGCGCTGACCGACGACCGCCAGTGGCTTGATTGCTATTACGGCGCCGCCCAGCCGCTGCGCGCCCAGCTCGGCCTGTCGCCCGCCCCCCAGGCGCAGATCCAGCTTCTGGCAAACCAGTCGCGAACCGCTTCGGCGGCGCTTCCCAATACCACCGCGCGCGCCGCCGTCCGCACCGGTCCGCCGCCCATGCCCAAGCGCTCCGGCATCTTCACGGTGTTCAGCGGCGCGGATCTGGTCAACAATGCGCCGTTGAGCGCTTATGACTTCAAGAACGGCGCCTTTATCGTCACCTTGAACGATGGCCAGGTCTGGGCCCAGACCGAGGAAGACGCCATCAAGCGCCCGGTGCGCTGGCGCCAGCCGGCCAACTCGATGCGGGTCAGCATCAGCCAGGGCGCCATGGGCACCTTCAACCTGGTCGTGGGTGACGAGAACCGATCCTACAAGGTCAAGCGCATCCGCTAGTCATGCTCGGCAACGAAGTGGCCTGGGGCCTCTTCGATCAGCCGCGGGCGGTAGTCTGGCTGGTCCAGCCTTGATTTCAGGAATGTGAGCTGGGCGCGCGGGTCCAGCGGCGAGGGCAGGTCGCCGGCCAGAAGCTCGCGCTTGCGCTGCCGTTCCAGGCGCGGGTCTGGCGACAGCACCGCCGACAGCAAGGCGCGGGTGTAAGGGTGGCGCGGACCGGCATACAGCGCATCGCTGGGCGCCATTTCCACCACCCGGCCCAGATACAGCACCATCACCCGGTGCGATAGCCGGCGCACCACCGACAGGTCGTGGCTGATGAAGATCAGGGCAAGCCCGGTCTCGGCCTGCAGGTCCCGGATCAGCGCCACGATCTGCGCCTGGATGGAAACATCCAGCGCGCTCACGGCCTCGTCGCACACCAGCATCTTCGGCCCGACGATCATGGCGCGCGCCAGCCCGACACGCTGGTTCTGGCCGCCGGAGAGCTCGTGGGGATAGCGGTTGATCCAGGCCGGATCGAGGCCCACCCGCTGCATGATGGCTCGGACGCGTTCGCGCACCGCCTCGCGCGTCAGATGCGGCTCCAGCGCCTTGAGCGGTTCGGCGATAGAGACGCCGACGGGCATGCGCGGGTCCAGGCTGGCCAGCGGGTCCTGGAACACGATCTGGAAATCCTCGCGCAGTTTGCGGATGTCGTCCTGCGTGGCGGCGTCAAGGTCGCGGCCCAGCCACACAACCCGGCCGCCGCTCTTGGGAAGAAGTTGCAGCACGGCGCGCGCCAACGTGGACTTGCCGCAGCCCGAT
>CANKIV010000134.1 GCA_947482125.1 Alphaproteobacteria bacterium | reverse complement strand
GCAGCGAGGCCCGAGGCGGGCAAGAAGGATATAAAGAAAACTGCATATCCTTATGTCGCATACGGGTGCGATGCAGGAAATTCAATGGGTTGGCTCCGGCCTCGCGGGCCTAAAGCCGCTGACGCGGGCCCCGCGGCGGCGCCGTGGTGGCTGCGGCTTCGCCTCGCCATCACGGCCCGACGACTTTGTAGCCCGCCTTGCGCAACAGGGCCGGCAGACCCTTGGGGCCGGTGAGATAGCCCGCGCCGACCGTCACCATGACGGTTTGCTTCTCCTTCAGCATGGCGGCGATCTGGGGCACCCAAGCCTTGTTGCGGTCGTCCAGGAGGGCCTTTCTCGCCTTGGGAAAGCGGTCGAGATCGCCATTGATCAGGCGGTCGAGCGTCTTCTGGTCGCCCTTGCTCCAGGCATTCACCATCGGCTGGATTTCGCCGCCAATGTCCTTCAGGTCTTTCAGCCCGGCTTCGAACTCTTCCATTTCCAGCGCACGGTCGTCGGGCGCCAGCAGGGCGAATTGCTGCTCGATGGTTTCCAGATAGCGCAGCGGCTTGCCGGCTCTCTCCGCCTCCGCGATCAACTGGCTGTCCACGCCATTCTCCACCGCGAACTTCAGCTTGGCGATCTGCGCGAACAGCAGCTGCAGGCCCGCCAGCCAGGGACGGGTATTCTCTACCGCGGACGGCGCCAGGCCGGAGGAGGCCAGGGCGGCATCGAAATCGGCCTGCGCCGATTTCTTCAGCAGCGGGCGCAGGCTTTGGCCCGGCGGCAGATAGCCTTTTGCGGCGATCAGGGCCTGCACCTGCGCCTGGGATTTTTTGTCCTGCGGCACTTCAAAGGCAAAAACATCGGCGCGGGCGATGGCATCCTGGATGGGGGGCGAGCGCCATTGCACGTCGGGCGGCAGGATATGGACCGAGCCCAGCAGATAGACATCGCCCTGGCGGCCCTGGACATGCCACAGCGACGGGCGGGCGATGGTTTGCGCGGTGGCGGCAACAGGAACGAGAAGGAGGAAACCGGCGAAGAGCGCAAATATCCTACGCATCACTCCTCCCCGAACTTTGCCTCAACCAGTGCGAGGACCGCCTTCATTGCTTCCGCCGCATCCGGACCTTCGGTGGTGATTTCCACTTCCGAGCCCATCGAGGCGGCCAGCATCATCAGCCCCATGATGGAGCGGCCATTGACGGCGGTGCCGTCCTTGTCGACATGGATTTCCGCCTGAAAGCGCGCCGCGGCTTCGACGATCTTGGCGCTGGCCCGGGCATGCAGCCCGCGCTTGTTGGGAATGATCACCCGGCTTCGCAGTATTTCGGCCATTACAGGTCCGCGCTGCCGGCGCGCATGTACTTGCGCCCCGCTTCGATGGATTCCTTCACCGCCTGTTCCAGCGGAACCTTGGTGCGGATGTCGATCAGCTTGATAAGGCTGGGCAGATTGGCGCCGGCCAGAACTTCGATCTTGCCCTTTTCCAGCAAGGTGAGGGCCAGGTTGCAGGGCGTCCCGCCGAACATGTCGGTGGCGATGATCACGCCCCGGCCCACATCCACCGACTTTGCCGCTGCCGCGATCTCGCGCTGGCGGCGTTCGATGTCGTCTTCCGGCCCGATGCAGACGGCGCGCAGATGGGTCTGCGGGCCGACCATATGCTCCATGGCCGAAATGAATTCCTGGGCCAGGCGGCCATGGGTGACGAGGACAATGCCGATCATGAAGCTTTCCGTTCGCGGCGCGGACAGTAGCAAAAGCCGTTGCCGGCGAAAGGCTTATTTGGGGTTTCCCACGGCTATTTCAAGTTGAAAGTGTTGCGGAAGAGCCCGCGTGAAAAAGCCGCCAAAGTGGCGCGGATTTTGGCTGGAGTTGCGGCGAAAAACGCATCCAATGTGATTTGCGGCAGCTTTGTGTTCGTCCTTAGCGCGGGAGGTGTGCGGTAGAATCGCTTTGGCGGCAGCCGCGGACCTTCCTGTCCCAGCGTTACCACCAGCGCGATTTTTACCGATGCGCGCACCGGCAGCTTGACGATTCCGACGCCGCGTATTTCCAGCAGGCCCGAAATGGAGGCCGGCGCCCGGGCGTGCAGCGCGCCATTCTTCACGAACAGCAGGGTGCGATCATCCGCCACCAGCTTTGCTCCGCCATCAATCAGGCGCAGCGCCAGGTCGGATTTTCCTGCGCCGCTCGGCCCCAGCAGCAGGACGCCCTGGTTGCGAAGCGAGACACAGGAAGCATGGATGTTGGCTTCATTGGACATGGATCAGACCTGCGCCACGGGCAGTTCGACGATCAGCCGCGCTCCGCCGCTCTCCCGGTTCTCCGCATAGATGCGCCCGCCGGCGCCTTCGATGATCTGGCGCGCGATGGAAAGCCCCAGGCCGGAATTGCGGCCGAAGGTATCGCTGGGCCGCTCGGTGTAGAAACGCTCGAAGATGGATTCCAGATTATCGGGTGGAATGCCGGGGCCTTCATCCTCCACCGTGATCCGCGCCACGATGTCATGCCGCGCGGCGCTGACGGTCACGGTGCCACCCGGCGGGCTGAAGGACACGGCATTGTCGATCAGGTTGCGCACCACCTGGCCCAGCCGCTCGTCGCGGCCGCGCACGATGGATCCCGGCGGCAGCTCGTCGTGCAGCACGAAGGTCACGGCATGATCGGTGTCGGTCATGCGGTAGATTTCGATGATGGTGGCGAGCAGCCGCGACAGCGCCACCGGTTCGGGGGCTTCGCGCGACAGTTCGGCATCCAGCCGCGAGGCGTCGGAAATGTCCGTGATCAGCCGGTCGATGCGCTTGACGTCGCCGCGCACGATGGCGAGCAGCCGGGCGCGGCTTTCATCGTCCTTGGCGCGGCCGAACATTTCCACCGCGCTGGCGAGCGAGGTGAGGGGGTTCTTCAACTCGTGCGCCACGTCGGCGGCGAAGCTTTCGATGGCGTCGATGCGGTCATAAAGCCCCGCCGTCATGGATTTCAGACTGTCGGCCAGGTCGCCGATCTCGTCGTCGCGTTCGGGAAAATTGGGAATGTCGCCTCGCCCGCCGATGCCGGAGCGCACCCGGTCGGCCGCCGCCGCCAGTCGCTTGACGGGTTCGGCGATGGTGCCCGCCAGATAAAGAGACGAGAACAGCATGACCAGGAAGGCGACGGCAAAGACCTGTATCAGGGTGGCGCGCTCGGCCCGCAGGATGCCGTCGATATCGCCGCCTTCCGTGGACAGGAACAGTACGCCATAGATGGCGGTGAAGCGCTGGATCGGAACCGCCACCGACAGGACCAGCCGGTTGCGGTCGTCCACCCGCTCGGCGCTGTCGGCCGTGCCCTCCAGGGCGGAACCGACTTCCTGATAGACGCGCCCATCATCGCCGGCTTCGTAATAGGGTTCGAGCTGCGCAAAGGGGCGCACGCCCATAACCCCGTCATAGAGCCGCTTGAACCATTCCTTGAGCTGGGTGGCGGAATCCAGGGCCGGAAGCTCCTGCGTCTGCACCACGTTGCGCGCCAGCAGGTTGCGGGTATCGATCGCCAGCCGCCCGGTGGGCAGATAGAGCCGGCCACGCAGCCGCGTCGGCGCAATCAGCTGGCGCAGCAACGGCTCGGCTTCATCGACCCGCAGGGTATGGGTGTCGGGATCGGTGGCGTATTGGGCGATGGTGCCCGCCACGATATTGGCCTGTTCCTGGATGGAATTGAGCCGCTCTTCGACCAGGCCGCGTCCGGTGGCCTGCACCAGGATGACGCCGCCGGTCAGCACGATCAGCGCCAGCGCATTGAAGGCAAGGATGCGCCAGGTGAGGGCGGAAAAGTGCGGCACTATTCCCTGTAACGATAGCCGACGCCGTACAGCGTCTCGATGGCATCGAAGTCGTCCGCCACGGCCTTGAATTTCTTGCGCAGGCGCTTGATGTGGCTGTCTATGGTGCGGTCATCGACATAGACCTGGTCGTCATAGGCCGCGTCCATCAGGCTGTCGCGGCTTTTGACAAAGCCCGGGCGCTGGGCCAGCGCCTGCAGGATCAGAAATTCGGTGACCGTCAGGCGCACCGGCTTGCCGTCCCAGGTGCATTCATGGCGCTGGGGATCGAGCGCCAGCTGGCCGCGCACCAGCGCTTCCTTCTTGGCGGCATCGCCGGCGGCGCCTGCAGGCGCGGGACCGCTCTTGCCTTCGGCGCGGCGCAGCACCGCCCGCACCCGTTCCAGCAGCAGGCGCTGGGAGAAGGGCTTGCGGATATAATCGTCGGCCCCGGCATTCAGGCCCATCAGCTCGTCTATCTCTTCGTCCTTGCTGGTGAGGAAGATCACCGGCAGGTCCTGGGCCTGGCGCAGGCGGCGCAGCAATTCCAGCCCATCCATGCGTGGCATCTTGATATCCAGGATGGCGAGGTCCGGGGGGGTGGTGGTCAGGGCGGTGAGGGCGGCGGCGCCGTCCGAAAAGGTGCGGACGTGATAGCCTTCCTGTTCCAGCAGCATGCTGACGGACGCGAGGATATTCTTGTCGTCGTCCACAAGGGCGATATTGGCCATTGAATCCATTCAAAAAATATAGGGTCCGGCTAGTATAAGCCCATGACCAACAAAGCAAAGTCCAAAAGGTTCCCAGGAGCGCAGGCGCAAACCGGAGCGACCCGTAAGAAAAGAGTGCAGCCGTGAACCGGAACGACCCACTGAAAACGCCTGAGGCTGCCCCGCCCCACGATCCCCGCCGCTTTCGGGGCACCGTGGCCTTTTATGAGCGCTACCGCCTTGCCTACCCGGAGCGGCTGATCGCGCGGGTGGCCGGGCTGGCGGGCCTGAGGCCCGGCGATGCGGTTCTGGATCTGGGCTGCGGGTCGGGAATGCTTGCGATCCCGTTTGCGCAAGCCGGCATGGCGGTGACCGCCATGGACCCGGAGCCGGAAATGCTGGCGGCGACCGAAGCGGCCGCCGCGGCCGCCGGCGTCCGCGTGATGCTGCGGCAGGCCAGCTCCTACGATCTGACGCCGGACATGGGCCCCTTCCGGCTGGTCGTCATCGGGCGGGCCTTTCACTGGATGGACCGCGCGGCGACCCTTGCCATGCTGGACCGCATTGTGACGCCGGATGGTGGCGTGGCGCTGTTTCACGATGCCCATCCGCCGGTGGAGGAAAATGCCTGGTTCAAGCTGCTGCGCACCATCGGCGACCGCCATGCGCCCCACGCCAGGGAGCGGCGCGGCGGCCATCGCCGCTATGAGCCTTTCCTGTTCGCCTCGGCCTTCACCCGGCTGGACGGACTGTCGGTGACCATCCGCCAGAATTTGACGGTGGACGACATCGTGGGCCGCGCCTTTTCCCTGTCCAGTTGCGCGCCGGAAAAACTGGGCGGGGGCCGCGAAACATTCGCGGATGAACTGGGGTCGGCCTTGCGGGAATTGTCGCCGGATGGGAAGTTCGCGGAGGTCGCGGAAATGGTGGCGCTTCTGGCGCGGCGGCCTCAAGAATAAACGAAGGTCGGGGGAACGGGGATGCTGCAGACAATTCTGACGGGACAGGCAAAAAGCTTTGCGCTCCTGCTCTTTGCCATTGCGGCCTATGTCTATTTCCTGCCGGCCATTCTTGCCTTTCTCAAGGGGCACCGGCACTTCTTCCTCATCCTGGGGCTGAATGTCCTGGTGTCGCCGTTGCAAAGCGTTTTGCTGCATCTGCTGTTTCCTGGATTCATGCTCACCGGTCCAGGCGTTCCGCCCGCCACTACCTTGCTGATCGCGCTGGTCACCAATCTGGGTCTGGGATGGCTTCTGCTGCTGGCCTGGGCGTTCAAGCCCGGTGAACCCAATCCGCTTCTGCTGCGGGCCCAGAACACCAAGACCTATGACGCGCTGGCGGCGCTGCCGCTGATCCTGTGGTTCGTCTATGGGTTGTTGCAGTTGCGCCCGACCCTGGTCGGTGACGCATCGCTGATCCTTTCCGGCAACGCGCCCCTGCTGAACTGGGTGCGTTTTTTCTCGCTGACGGCGGCGGCGGGATTCAATTTGCTGCTGGTCTATCTTCTGGTGGTACGGGACAAGCCCGTGCGCAAGTCCAGGGGCCTGCTGCCGCGCTTCTTTGCCTTCGCGGGCACCTTCCTGGGCGTGGGCATCCTGCAGTTTCCAGTGGCGCAGCTGAGCCTGGGCATGCAGCTGGTGTCGGCAGTGCTGGTGGGCGTGGGCAGCCTGGCGTCGGTGCTGGTGCTGTGGCGGCTGGGCAAGTCCTTCTCGATCATGCCCGAAGCCCGAACCCTGGTGACCAGCGGTCCTTACGCCCGGGCGCGTCACCCGCTGTATGGCGTGGAAATGATCACCATCGTCGGCACCGCGATGCAATTCATCCAGCCCTGGGCAGGACTGATGGCGCTCGGCGTGGTTGCGCTGCTGGTGATCCGCACCATCTTCGAAGAGCGGGTCCTGTCGGAGGCCTATCCGGAATATGCCGTCTACCGCGCAAAGACGGCACGCTTCATTCCAGGGTTGATCTGAGGCTTACTTGAACTCGACCTTGACGACCTCGTAGGAGCGCGCGCCACCCGGTGCCGCGACTTCCACCGTGTCGCCCTTGCTCTTGCCGATCAGGGCGCGTGCAATGGGGGAGGAGAGCGAGATGCGGCCCTGCTTGGCGTCGGATTCCACATCGCCCACGATCTGGAACTTGCGTTCCTCGTCCGTGTCCTCGTCGACCAGGGTGACGGTGGCGCCGAACTTGACGCTGCCGCCCGACAGTTTGGAAATGTCGATCACGTCGGCGCGGCCGATCTGGTCTTCCAGTTCCATGACGCGGCCTTCGATGAAGCTCTGCTTCTCCTTGGCGGCGTGATACTCGGCATTTTCCGACAGGTCGCCATGGGCGCGCGCTTCGGCAATC
>CANKIV010000133.1 GCA_947482125.1 Alphaproteobacteria bacterium | reverse complement strand
TCGGGCTGGCGCTGTTCTTCGGCGACGGCATGCTGACCCCGGCCATCACCGTGCTGTCGGCGGTTGAAGGCCTGAATGTCGACAGCAACGCCTTCTCGCATCTGGTGGTGCCGCTGGCCCTGATCATCCTGATCGGCCTGTTCGTGATCCAGAGCCGCGGCACCCACAAGCTGGGCGTGTTGTTCGGCCCATTGATGCTGCTCTGGTTCGTGACCCTTGCGGGTTTCGGCCTGGTCTCGCTGCTCAAGAATCCGTCCATCCTGGCCGCTGTCAATCCCTGGTATGCGCTGATGATGTTCCTCAACGAACCCTGGGTGGCGTTCGTCAGCCTTGGCGCGGTGGTGCTGGCGGTGACGGGGTGCGAAGCGGTCTATGCGGATATGGGCCATTTCGGCCGCAAGCCGATCCAGCTCGCCTGGTATTTTGTGGCATTCCCCGCGCTGCTGCTGAATTATTTCGGCCAGGGCGCGGCCTTGCTGCGCAATCCCGCCGACGCCGAGCACGCCTTCTTTTCGGTGATACCGGGCTGGGCGCACATGCCCATGGTGCTGCTGGCCACCCTGGCCGCCATCATCGCGTCGCAGGCGGTGATCACCGGCGTCTTCTCCATGACCCAGCAGGCGGTGCAGCTGGGCCAGCTGCCGCGCATGGAAATCCGCCACACCAGCGCCACCGATTACGGCCAGATCTATGTGCCGCGCATGAACCTGCTGCTATGCGCCGGCGTGGTGCTGATCGTGCTGCTGTTCCGCAGTTCGGAAGCCCTGACCGCCGCCTATGGCATCGCGGTGACGGGCGTCATGGTCATCGACGCCTTCAATGCCGGCATCGTGGCCAACAAGCAGTGGCGCTGGGCGCCATGGCTTGTGGTCGGGCTGTTC
This sequence comes from Alphaproteobacteria bacterium, assembly GCA_947482125.1. GTDB lineage: Bacteria > Pseudomonadota > Alphaproteobacteria > Micropepsales > Micropepsaceae > Rhizomicrobium. The sequence continues at coordinate 5,968 of CANKIV010000133.1, read as the reverse complement.
GGCGCCATGGGCGCCAGCGACATGATCTTCTTCATCTCCAACGCCCTGAAGATTCCCGAAGGCGGCTGGCTGCCACTGCTGATCGCCTTCGCGGTCTTCATCGCGATGGACACCTGGCGCCGCGGCCGCCGCGTGCATCTGGAGAAGGTGCGCAGTGAATCCCTGCCCCTGTCGCTGTTCCTGGAACGCGCCGACAAGAGCACCACCCGCGTGGCGGGGCTGGGCGTGTTCCTATCGTCGCGCACCGATATCGTGCCCGGTGCCCTGCTGCACAATCTCAAGCACAACAAGGTGCTGCACGAGCGGGTGGTGATCGTGAATGTGGTGGTCGAGGACACGCCCCTGGTGGCCCCGGCGCAGCGCCTGGAAGTCGAAAAGCTGGGCAAGGGCTTTTACACCGTGCGGATTCATCACGGTTTCTACGAGACGCCGGATGTGCCACAGGCGCTGGAAGACGCCCGCCGCTTCGGCCTGGCGCTGGATGTCGACACCGCGACCTTTTTCATCGGCCGCGAAACCTTGGTGCCGGCCGAGCGTTCGGAGCTGGGCGTCTGGCGCAATCGCCTCTATCGCGCCATCGCGGGCGCGGCGCTGTCGCCGGCGCGCTTCTATCACCTGCCGACCAACCGCGTGGTTGAACTCGGCACGCAAATCTCAATCTAGGGCGTAAACCAGCGCTTTTAAGTAGGCCGATTCCGGCAGCAGCGGATGCACCGGATGGTCGGCGCCCGCGCCCGCCTGGCGGATCAGCGCCGCGCGGCGTTCCGTGCGCAGCAATCCTTGCGCGCATTCCGCCGCGAACCGTTCGGCCGGAATATTGTGCGAGCAGGAAGCGATCAGCAGGAACCCGCCCGGGGCGGTGACGTCGGCGGCCATGCGCGCCAGCTTGCGGTAGGCCTTGGCGCCCGGTTCCAGGTCTTTCTTGGATTTCACGAAGGGGGGCGGGTCGGCCACCACAATGTCGAATTTTTCGTTTGCCGCTTTCAGGCGCGCCAGTTCCTCGAACACATCGGCTTTCACTGCCTGGATGGAAACGCCATTGGCGCGGGCGCTTTCTTCGGCCAGCGCCAGCGCCGGGGCGCTGGAATCCAGGCACACCACTTCCTTGGCGCCCGCCCTGGCGGCGGCGATGCCGAAGCCCCCGGTATAGGAATAGGCGTCCAGCACGCTCTTGCCCTTGGCGAGAGCGGCGATGAAGGCACGGTTGTCGCGCTGGTCATAATACCAGCCGGTCTTCTGGCCTTCCTGCAGGTCGGCGATATAGCGCACGCCATTTTCCTCCACCGCGATGCGGTGGCCTTCGCCCTTGGCCAGCTTCACATAGCTGTCCAGCCCTTCCAGCGTCCGGTTGGGCGCATCGGCGCGCAGCAACACGGTCTTGGGCTTCAGCACCTGATCGAGCGCCATCAGGATTGCCGTCTGCTGCTTCTCCATGCCGGCGGTGCCGATCTGCACGCTCAGCGTGTCGCCAAAACGGTCGATCACCAGGCCCGGCACGCCATCGCCTTCGGCATGGAACAGGCGATAGAAGGGCTTGTCATAAAAGGCGGTGCGCAGCGCCACCGCGCGCGTGATCCGCTCTGCAAAGAAAGCGGCATCAATTGTGACATCGCATTCCTCGGCCAGCAGCCGTACCGCGATCAGGCTTTTGGGATTGAAATAGCCGGTGCCGAAGGCACGCCCATCCTCGCCCCGCACATTGACCACCGCGCCGGGCGCGATGGCCTTGGCGGCTTCATCCATGCGGATTTCGTTGGAAAAAATCCAGGGCGAGCCGCCACGGGCGCGGCGGCCCTTGGGCAATATGATGGTCTTGCGTGACATGTGGGCGAGACCTGTACAGCCCTCTTGCGCCCCCGTCCATGGCACCCTTAGATGCGCCGGTTATCTGGAGGAAAAAGCCATGGCCGTGGACGGAAAATGGGAAATCACCATCAATTCGCCGATGGGCGCGCAAAAGGCCACCCTGGACCTCGCCACCAGCGGCGGCACGCTGACCGGCATGCAGGCCGCCGCCCAGGGTTCCGGCCCGCTGGAAAACGGCAAGGTTGACGGCAACAATCTGAGCTGGTCGGCCAAGATCTCCTCGCCCATGCCCATGACCCTGGATTTCACCGGCGCGGTGGATGGCGACAAACTGTCCGGCAGCGTCAAGGCCGGCTCATTCGGCTCGTTCCCCTTCACGGGCAACCGCACCGCCTGATATAAGCTTGAGAAGGGGGCAGCCGCTGCGACCAGGCAGGTCGGCTGCCCTTTTGCTTTGGAGCTGTGCCGATGCCGATCCACAAAGAAGGCTATCCGTTTATCGCACGAGCGTCGGCCCCGGCGCGCGACGCGCGCCATTTAAACAAATGGGCGCTCCGCGCCCGAGCCGGAGCGCCCAAAAAAGGAAGCGCACTGTGAATCTTCCGATTCATCGTGAGGGTTATCCGTTTATCGCGCTTTTCGCGGCGGTGAACCTGCTGGCCTTCCTGTTCGTATCCTGGCTGGGCTGGCTGCTGCTGCCTGTCACCATCTGGTGCATCGCCTTCTTCCGCGATCCGGAGCGCAAGCCCCCCGACGGTCCCGGCCTGATCATCTGTCCCGCCGACGGCAAGCTGCTGCCCATCGTGCAGGCGGTGCCGCCCGCCGAACTGGAGATGGGCGACGCCCCGCGCCCGCGCCTTTCCATTTTCATGAACGTCTTCAATGTGCATGTGAACCGCAACCCGGTATCGGGCCAGATCATCGCCAAGGCCTACCGGCCGGGAAAATTCTTCAACGCGTCCTTCGACAAGGCCAGCATCCACAATGAGCGCATGTCCATCCGCCTGCGTCCTGATGGCGATGACGGAGCGCGCGACCTGGCGGTGGTGCAGATTGCCGGGCTGGTGGCGCGCCGGATTGTCTGCGACCTGACCCAGGGCCAGGGGGTGCAGCGCGGCGCGCGGTTTGGCATCATACGCTTCGGCAGCCGGGTGGATGTCTTCCTGCCGCCGGGCACGGAAATCCTGGTGACGCCGGGGATCACGACTGTGGCCGGCGAAACCATCCTGGCCCGCTTCGTATAAAAGGAACTGACGTGTCCGAGCCGGATCGCATCTCCCGCCGCAAACGCGCCCGCCAGATCGTGGCCGCGCGCCTGGAACGGCTGGAAGATATCTCCATCGGCAAGCTGGTACCCAGTTCGCTGACCTTGCTGGCGCTGGCATCGGGCATCACCGCCATCCGCTTCGCCATCGATGGCAAATGGGAAATCGCGGTCACCTTCATCATCTGCGCCGGCATTCTGGACATGCTGGACGGGCGCGCCGCGCGCCTGCTCGGCGCCGACAGCCGCTTCGGGGCGCAGCTCGACAGCCTCGCCGATCTGGTGAGCTTTGGCGTCGCCCCGGGGATCATCATGTACCGCTGGAGCCTGGAGCAGATGGGACATGCCGGCTGGATCGCCGCCCTGATCTTCTGCGCCTGCGGCGCCATCCGCCTGGCGCGCTTCAATGTCGAAAGCGTGCGCGACGAAGGCGCCACCAAGGGCAATCCCTATTTCACCGGCCTGCCGACACCGGCCGCCGCCTGCATGATGCTGCTGCCGCTGCTGATCTCGTTCCAGTGGAACGATCCCTTGGTGCGCCAGCCCTGGGTCTCGGGCGTGATGATCGCCATCACCTCGGTGCTGATGGTCAGCCGGCTGCCGACGCCGTCGATCAAGTACATGAAGCTGCAGCGCCAGCATCGCGTGCTGGCCGGGGTTTTCTTCGCCCTGCTGGCGGCGGCGCTGATCGCCTGGCCCTGGGCGACCATGACCATCGGGCTTTTGATCTATGTGGCGTCGATTCCGTTCGCGATCTTCGCGCACCATCCGCGCTACGTCGCCAAGCGGGCTTTGACTCAATAGAGCGCGTTCCAAACGCCCATACGCGCCGCGCGGCCGAAAGCCACGCAACGCGTTGGGGCAAACTGATTTCTTGAAAGCTACTTTGAAGGAGCAAACCCGCCCATCAGGCGCGGCCGGAACGGGCCCGCGACGCTGGGATTGGACTGGAAGCTCTGATTGTAGCTGTTGTAGGTGGGGCCGTTTTCCTCGTTGCCGCCATTGTTGAAATGGAGCTGGCCAAAGCCGCCACCACCGCCACCACCGCCTTCGGGATCGCCACCGACGCCGCCGCTCCAGCCGCCGCGGTCGAGCTGCAGGCCGGCCTCGTCATAAGCCTCCGGCGGCGGGCCATATGCTTCCGCGCGTTCCTCATAATAGGCGCCTGGGGGCGGGCCATAGGAGGCCGGGCCCATATTGGGCGCCACGCGCCATTCTCCATGCCATTCGCCGCGATAGGCGCCGGCGGAACCGTAATCATAGTAACCGGCGCTGCGGCGCATCAAAGGGCGGGCCGCCACGCGGCGCACCACCTTGCGGGCGGCGGGACGCTGAACCGGCTTGGCCTTGGCGTTGACCTGACTGGGTCTTTTTGTACCAAGCGGTTTGATAGAAACTGACTTGGAAAGGAACCTGGTTATGCCGAAGAAGCGTTTTAGCGCGGAGCAGATAGTGATTTTGCTGCGCCAGATTGAGGTTTTGATATCGCAGGGCCAGCCCCGCCTGCTTGGCGCCGATGCCAGCCATGCCTGGTTCAGCGTCTGGTCACCGCCCTTCGGCTGGGTGGACCTGGACCCCACCAACAATGTGCTGGTCAGCGAAACCCATGTCACTTCGTCCTGGGGCCGCGACTATGGCGATGTCGCGCCGGTGGCCGGCATCATCCTGGGCGGCCATGACCATGTCGTGGATGTGGGTGTCGACGTGATCCCCGTGGATCAGGTTGCCCCTTAAGGCCGGGCGCGATAAAGCAAAGCCTCTATTCCCAGGCTTTCCATGACGTCCTCCCTGATCCTCGCCATAGCACTGGCCGCTTGCGCCGCCACCATGATCGGCGGTCTGCTGGCCCTGAGGCTGGCGGACAAGCTGCCGCTGGTGATGGCCTTCTCGGCCGGCGCGGTGATCGGGGTGGCGTTTTTCGATCTGGCGCCCGAAGCCCTGAATGCAGGCATCGGCATCTATGAGTCACGCGTGCTGCTGGCGGTGGCAGCGCTGGGATTCTTTTCATACACCTTGCTGGACCGGCTGGTGGCGCATCACGATTGCGGAAATCCGGTCAATCTGGCGCGCGGCATGATCGGGGCTGCGAGTTTTTCCGCCCATAGCGTCATGGACGGTTTCGCCATGGGCATCGCCTTCCAGGCCAACCATGAAATCGGCCTGATCGTGGCCGCCGCCGTGCTGGCGCATGATTTCGCCGACGGCCTCAACACCGTCAACGTGGTGGTGAAGAATGGCGGCTCGCGGTCCTTTGCCTTGCGCTGGCTGGCGGTGGATGCGGCGGCGCCGTTGCTGGGCGCAGCTGCCAGCCTGCTGGTTCGTCCGGACCCGGGTGTACTGGCGATCCTGCTGGCGCTGTTCTGCGGCTTCTTCCTGCATATCGGCGCCAGCGGCCTTCTGCCCGAAAGCCATCGCGCCCGGCCGCGCGCTTCCACCACGGTGGCGACCCTGGCGGGCGCGGCGTTCCTGTACGCCGTCACCGCGCTGGTGCGATAACTACTTAATTTCCGTCAGCAGCGGCCTACCCGCGAACTTCGCGTCCAGATTGTCCAGCACCAGCTGGCTCATGGCGCGGCGGGTGTCATGGGTGGCGCTGCCGACATGGGGCTGCAGCACCACCTGATCCATGCCGAACAATACCTCCGGCACCTGGGGTTCGTTGACGAACACATCCAGCCCCGCGCCGCCCAGCTTGCCGGACTGCAGCGCTTCGACCAGCGCGTCTTCATCCACAACCGCGCCGCGCGCGACATTCACCAGAATGCCGTCTGGGCCCAAGGCCTCGATCACCGCCTTGCTGACGATCTTCTGGGTCTGGGGCGTGGACGGTATGATCACGATCAGGAAATCGCTGTTCTTCGCCAGCTCGACCAGGTCGGGATAATGCTTGTAGGGCAC
>CANKIV010000132.1 GCA_947482125.1 Alphaproteobacteria bacterium | reverse complement strand
TCCAGTGCGACATGAACCCCATCAGAGCTCCTCGGTGCCGCTGGGGCCGCGATGGCGGCGCTGCAGCCAGCGCACGCCCAAGATGTCCTGCCCGCTGACCAGCAGGCGGCCGAAATTGGTGTATTTCGACGCCCCGGTCAGGCGCGGCCGGTGGTTCACCGGCACATAGGTGACCTTCCAGCCATCGCGCTGCACCAGCGCGATCAAAAAGCGGTGGATGTGATCGAAATAGGGCAGGTCCAGGAAGGCCTGTCGCCGGAACGCCTTGAGGCCGCAGCCGGTATCGGTGGCGCCGTCGCCCAGCAGGACGCCGCGAAACCAGTTACCCAGCTTCGACGCGATGCGGCGGCTGGCGGTGTCTTTGCGTTTCACGCGCACGCCCGACACCAGGCCGACAACGGCGTCGGCCCTCAGCGCGGTGAGCAGCTTGGGAATATCGGCGGGATCGTTCTGGCCGTCGCCGTCCAGCGTGACGATGATGTCGCCCTTCGCAGCGTGAACGCCGCTGCGGATGCCGCGGCTCTGGCCCAGGTTGCGGGCATGGCGCAGTACGCGCAGGGACGGGATTTCGCGTTTCAGGGCGGTGAGCGCCGCCGCCGTGCCGTCGGACGAGCCGTCATCGATGAAGATGATCTCATGGGGTTCGCCCGCCAGCGCGGCGGCGATCTCGCGGGCGAGGGGGCCGACATTGCCGGCTTCATCCTTCACCGGCACGACCACGGATATGGCGGCGGGGCCCGTCATTGACTCACATTCTCCTGCCCGGAAGTAGGGGCGTTATACAGGCCCGGCACTTTGCAACATAGGCCTTGGGGCGACATAGTTCGCGTCCATGACCGACTCACAAGCCCCTGCGCAAACAGCGGAAATCCCGGCCTCGCCGGTGGCCGAGCCGCCGCCGTCGCGCTTCTGGGGTTTTGTGATCCGCCGGCCCTATGCCGTGCTGGCGCTGCTGGGGCTGCTGCTCTGGTTGCCGGGAATTCTCAGCCTGCCGCCCCTGGACCGCGACGAAAGCCGCTTCGCCCAGGCCTCGCGCCAGATGGTGGAGTCGGGCGATCCGGTGGACATCCGCTTCGGCCATGTGCCGCGCTACAAGAAACCCGCCGGCATCTACTGGCTGCAGTCGGCCAGCACCGTCATTGCCGGAAAGATCGTTCATCAGGGCGACACCCATCACATCTGGACCTATCGCCTGCCGTCGCTGCTGGGCGCCATCGCCGCCAGCTGGCTGACCCTTTGGTGCGCCCTGGCGCTGGCGGGCGTGGAGGTGGGGCTGGTGGCCGGCCTGTTGATGGCAGTCTCGGTCCTCCTCACCGCCGAAGCCAGCATCGCCACCACCGACGCGGTGCTGCTGGCCTCGGTCCTGGCGGTGCAGGGCGTGCTGCTGCGGGCCTATCGCGCCGCCCGCGATCCGGACGCGCCGCCGCCGTCCCGCCGCCTGATCCTGCTGGGCTGGGCCGCCTGCGCCGCTGGGATACTGGTCAAGTTTCCCGTGGTGCCGGGCGTGGCGCTGGTGACCTTGGCGGGCCTGGCGATCTGGGACCGCGACGTCCGCTGGCTGCGCAGTCTTGAGCCCATGCGCGGCGTCCTGCTGCTGCTGCTGCTGGTGATGCCGTGGCTGGTCGCCATCACCATCCAGAGCCAGGGCGCCTTCCTGGAACAGTCGCTGGGCAACGATTTCGCCGCCAAGCTGGCGGGCGGGCAGGAAAGCCACGGCATGTGGCCGGGCTATTTCCTGCTGCTGTCGGCGGCGACCTTCTTTCCCGCCATCCTGTTTGTGGCGCCGGGCATCGTGCAGGGCTTCGCCCGGCGCGGCGAACCGGCGATCCGTTTCCTGCTGGTCTGGGCCGGCGCCTGGTGGCTGCTGGTGGAAGCGGTGCCGACCAAGCTGCCGCACTATGTCCTGTCATCCTATCCGGCGCTGGCGATCCTGGGCGCGCTGGTGGTGCTGACGCCGCCGCCGGCCGGCTTCGCGGTGTGGTGGAAGGTGGCGCGCTGGGTCGCCGCGCTGCAGTTTGCGCTGGGCGCAATTCTGCTGACCGCCGCGCCGCTGCTGTTGCCGCGCCTCTATGGCGCGGGCGATGTGTGGTGGCTGATGGCGCTGGCAGGCACGGGCGCGGCGCTGGCCGTTGCTGCGCTGGTGCTGGGGTTGCGGCAGTCGTGGCGCTGGGCCTTGCTGCTGTCGCTGCTGGCCATGCTGGTGTTCGTGCCCACCCTGACGGCGGGCGTGGCGCCGCGCCTCAGCCAGCTCTGGGTCACGCAGCGGCTGAAGCCGCTGGTCGTGGAGGCATCGCGCCCGGGCGATCCGCCGCCTGCGCTGGCGGGCTATCAGGAGCCCAGCATGCTGTTCGCGCTGGGCAAGGATGTGGTTCTGACCGATGGCGCGGGCGCCGCCGATGCCGGCGCCAAGTCGGGCGGCCTGGCGCTGGTGGAAGATGCCGAGCTGGGCGCGTTCCTGGCGCGGCTGGCCGAATTGCAGGCCGATGCCAGCGCGGTCAGCCAGTTGCACGGCTTCAATTATTCGCGCGGCCGCAAGGTGCATGTGACCTTGTACCGGGTCACGCAGCTGCGCGAACTGCCCTAGGCTCTCCATGGTGCCGAGTTTTGTCGATATCCAGGCCGCTGCCGCGCGTATCGCGCCCCATGCCATCCGCACGCCGCTGGTGGAAAGCGCGGGCCTGAATGCGCTGACCGGCGGCCGGGTATTTCTGAAACTGGAAACCCTGCAGCGCACCGGCTCCTTCAAGTTTCGCGGCGCCTGCAACCGGCTGGCGATGATCCCGCAAGATCAGCGCGCCCATGGCGTGGTGGCTTTTTCCTCCGGCAACCACGCCCAGGGCGTGGCGGCTGCGGCGGCGCTGTTCGGGATGCCTGCGGTGATCGTGATGCCCTCGGATGCGCCGCGCGCCAAGATCGAGGGCACCCGCGCCCTGGGCGGCATCATCGTGGAATATGACCGGCTGCACGAGGACCGCGAAGCCATTGCCGGGCGCATCTGCGCCGAGCGTGGTGCGGTGCTGGTCAAGCCGTTCGACGATGCCGGCGTCATTGCCGGGCAGGGCACGGCGGGGCTGGAAATTGCCGAGGATGCCGCGCGGTTCGGCGTAACCCTGGACGCGGTGCTGGCCCCCTGCAGCGGCGGCGGGCTGGTCAGCGGCATTGCGCTGGCGCTGCAAGGCGCGGGCGTGGCCGCCAAGGTCCACAGCGTCGAGCCGGAGAATTTCGACGGCATGAAGCGGTCGCTGGAAGCGGGAAAACGGGTGCAGGCGCCCGGCGGCAAACTGTCCATCGCCGACGCGCTGATGGCGCCCATACCGGGTACAATCGTGTTTGAACTGGCCAGGGACCTGCTGGCGCCGGGCCTGGCGGTCAGCGACGCGGAACTGGGATACGCCGTGGCGTTTGCGGCGCGGGACCTGAAGCTGGTGGTCGAGCCCGGCGGGGCGGCGGCGCTGGCCGCTTTGCTGGCGGGAAAGCTGGATGCGCGCGGCCGGGCAGTGGCGCTGGTGCTGTCGGGCGGCAACGCCGATAACCTTCGTTAAGCCGTTTACCACGCCGCCACCCTTTGCTTGGCCGCGGGGCCGGTTTCGCGCAAGTTTTTCGCGAAAACCCAAACGGCAAAGTTAACGCCATGAACGACCTTCTGCGCTGGCGCGACGAACATCGGATGCTGCCTCTGCTGCTGATCTCCTCGCTGGTCCTTCTGCTGGCGATCGCCGCCGCGGCGCTGTGGTCGCGCGGCAGCATCGCCGACATGGACACCAAGGTGCTGGGTTCGCGCAGCAGCCTGCAGGTCGCCTATGACCGCGTTCAGCCGGGGCAGACCTCGCGTCCGCAGCTCACCCAGCTGGGCTTCGACAGCACTCGCCTCAAGGCGCACAGCCTGTCCGGCCTGGGCGTGCAGGAATATTTCATGCCGGCCACCAGCCACGCATTCGATCAGCTCGATCCGGCGATCCGCGGCTGCTTTGAAGCGCCCGACCGCTGCAGCGCGCTGATCTTCCCCATGGCCACGCCGGTGCCGGTGGATGGCTTCATGGCCGCCAACGCGGCGCCGCGTGCGGGCGGACGCATCGTCTTCCTGCTGCGCAATGGCCGCGTCGAATACAAGGCGATGACGGCCTAAAGAAAAAGCGCCCGAAGGCGCTTTTTAATCGAACGATGTCCTGGTTCGAGCGCCCTATCGCGGCGCCAAAACCATCATCATCTGCCGGCCTTCCATCTTCGGATACTGTTCCAGCTTCGCGAAGACTTCGGTGTCCTTCTGGACCCGGTTCAAGAGATCCATGCCCAGATGCTGGTGGGCCATTTCGCGGCCGCGGAAGCGCAATGTGACCTTGACCTTGTCGCCATCGTCGAAGAAGCGCTTCATCGCCTTCATCTTCACGTCGTAATCGTGATCGTCGATGGTCGGGCGCATCTTGATCTCCTTGATCTCGATGACCTTCTGCTTCTTGCGGGCCTCGTTGGCCTTTTTCTGCTGTTCGTATTTGAACTTGCCGTAGTCCATCAGCTTGCAGACGGGCGGCTTGTTGTCGGGAGAAACCTCGACAACGTCAAAACCCTTTTCGTCACCCAGCGCGAGCGCTTCATCCAGGCCGATCTCGCCGTACTTGTGGCCGTCGTCACCGATCAGAAGAATGGTCTTGGAAGTGATCTCGTCGTTGATGCGCGGGCCGTCCTTGGCCGGCGGGGGTGCGTTACCCTGAAAACGTCTGGGGACTATGACTCTCTCCTGTTGTTACGTCCTGCACCCAAGCCAACAAACGACCACGCTTCGCGAGGGTGTCCAGCCAGCCTCGCGAAACGGATTTCGATCATGGGCGCGGATGGTTCCTCGTGGCCGCTCAACGGAGGTCGGGCGGGACGGCTTCGGCGGTCAGTATGGAAATTGCCGCCTCCAGCGCAAGGCTTTCCTGCTTCTCCACCCCCAGTTTTCGCAGGGTAACCGAGCGATTCTCAGCCTCCCGGCGTCCCAGAACGAGCAAATTGGGGGTTTTGGCCAGGGAGTGCTGGCGGACCTTGTAATTGACGGTCTGGTTCTCGGTGTCCAGCGTCACGCGCAGGCCGGCGGCTTTCAGCGCCTGGACCACCTCGGCGGCATAGGAATCGGCGTCGGCCACCACGGTGGCGACCGCCACCTGGACAGGCGCCAGCCACAGCGGGAATTTGCCGGCATAGTGCTCGATCAGGACGCCGATGAAGCGCTCCAGCGAGCCGACAATGGCGCGGTGGAGCATGACGGGCGGATGACGCCCGCCATCCTGGGCGATGTAGCTGGCCCCCAGCCGTTCGGCGGTATTGAAGTCCACCTGCAGGGTGCCGCATTGCCAGTCGCGGCCGATGGAGTCGCGCAGCACGAATTCCAGCTTGGGGCCGTAGAAGGCGCCTTCGCCGGGATTGAGGACATAGTCCAGCCCCGCCGCGCTGGTGGCTTCGGCAAGCGCTTTTTCGGCCTGGTCCCACACCGCGTCGCTGCCGATGCGGTTGTCTGGCCGGGTGGCGAGCTTCACCCGCACGTCTTCAAAGCCAAGGTCCTTGTAACAGGCCAGCAGCAGCTTGCAGAAGGATGTGGTCTCCGGCGTGATCTGCTCATGGGTGCAGAAGATATGGGCGTCGTCCTGCACGAAGCCGCGCACCCGCATGATGCCGTGCAGCGAGCCTGACGGCTCGTAGCGGTGGCAGGAGCCGAACTCGGCCATGCGGATGGGCAGCTCGCGGTAAGACTTCAGCCCTTCGTTGAAGATCTGGACATGCGCTGGGCAGTTCATCGGCTTGACCACCAGGGTGCGGTTCTCGTCTTCCACCTCGGCCAGGAACATATGCTCGCGGTAATTGTCCCAGTGACCGCTGGCTTCCCACAATTTGCGGTCCAGCAATTGCGGCGTCTTCACTTCTATATAGTCGGCGCGAACCAGCTGGCGGCGGATGTAGTTTTCCAGCGCCCGGTACAGCGTATAGCCGTTGGCGTGCCAGAAGATCTGCCCCGTGGCGACCTCCTGGGTATGGAACAGGTCCATCTCCTTGCCGATCTTGCGGTGGTCGCGCTTCTCGGCTTCCTCGACCCGCGTCAGATAGGCGTCCAGTTCCTTCTTGTCGCGCCAGGCGGTGCCGTAGATGCGCTGCAGCTGCGCATTCTTGGCATCGCCACGCCAATAGGCGCCCGAAATCTTGGTCAGCTTGAAAGCGTCGCCGATCTCGGCGGTGGTACGGAAATGCGGCCCGCGGCACAGGTCGTGCCAGTCGCCATGCCAGTAGAGCGAGACATCCTCGTCCGATGGGATCGAGGCGATCAGCTCGGCCTTGTACTTTTCGCCCATCTCCAGGAAGTGGGCCACCGCCTTGTCGCGCGGCCATACTTCGCGGCGTGTCGGACGGGCTTCCTTCACGATCTCATGCATCCGGGCTTCGATTTTCGGCAGGTCTTCGGGCGTGAAGGGCGTGTCGCGGGCAAAGTCGTAATAGAAGCCGTCCTCGATCGCGGGGCCGATGGTGACCTGGGTACCGGGATACAGATCCTGCACCGCCATCGCCAGGAGATGGGCGGCGTCATGGCGGATCAGTTCCAGAGCCTCCTGGTCCTTGCGGGTAATGATCCGGATCTTGGCGTCCTGCTCGATGGGGCGGAACAGGTCGTATTCCTGGCCGTCCACCGTGATGATCAGGGCGGCCTTGGCCAGGCCGGGGCCGATGGCGGCGGCGATCTCCCCACCGGTCACACCCTTGGGGAACGTCAGGGCCTTGCCGTCGGGCAAGGTCATGGTCACCTGGGCGGGGGCAGCGGACACGGCAATCTCCGTAAAAAACCAATAAGGGCGGACCTTTGGCCTCTGTCCGCTCCCCCGTCAAGTGTTTCAGGACCAAGGTATT
>CANKIV010000131.1 GCA_947482125.1 Alphaproteobacteria bacterium | reverse complement strand
GCCGCTATGTCGAGCAGCTCACAATGTTCCTGACCCTGGTGGGCCTGGTGGCGCTGGGCGTGGGGGGGGTCGGCGCTGCCCAGGCGATCGTCGCCTTTCTGGACCGCAAGCGCGCCGACATCGCCATCCTGAAATCCATGGGCGCCAGCGGCAGCTTCGTCTTCCTGGTGTTCTTCCTCCAGGTGATGGCGGTGGCGGTCGCCGCGACCGTGCTGGGTGCGTTGTTGGGCGCGGCACTGCCTTTCGGTGTGGTGTGGTTCTATGGCGACGCCCTGCCGGTGCCGCCCAGTTTTGGTTTCTACCCCCTGCCGCTGCTCCTGGCGGTGGCCTTCGGCCTGCTGTCGGCGGTGGCTTTCGCGGTGCCGCCGCTGTCCAGAGCCCGCGCCGTGCCGCCCGCCAGCCTGTTCCGCGATACGGTCTCGCCCGCCAATCCGGAAGGACAGAATTTGTACCGCGCCATTTCCGCCGCGGCGGCCATCGGCGTGGCGGCGCTGACCCTGGTGCTCGCGCCTTCCCCGATTTTCGCCGCCGAGTTCCTGGGCGGCTCGATCGTGGCGCTGGCGCTGCTCCGGTTGCTGGCGGAAGGCATGCGCCGCGCCATCCGCGCCATGCCGCGTCCCAAATCGCCATTGGTAAGACTGGCGCTGGCAAATCTGGTCCGTCCCGGCGCCGCCACTGGCGGCATCATCACCGCGCTGGGGCTGGGACTGACCCTGCTGGCCACCGTCACCCTGCTGAACGCCACCATCAACGCGCAAGTAGCGGGCGCGCTGCCCGCCCGCGCGCCCAGTTTCTTCTTCGTGGACATCCAGCAGGGTGATGCAGCCGCCTTCGATCGCACCATCACCGGCTTTTCCGGCGCGAGCGGCTATCAGCGCACCCCGATGATCCGTGGACGGATCACCGAGATGAATGGCGTGCCCTCGGCGCAGGTGAAAGTAACCCCGGAGGCCAAGTGGGCGCTGAACGGCGATCGCGGCATCACCTATGCCGCCACCCCGCCGCCCGGCACCGTCATCACGGAAGGCGAATGGTGGGCCAGGGATTATCGCGGCCCCACCCTGATCTCGCTGGACCAGAATATTGCCCATGGCACCGGGGCGAAGATCGGCGATTCCATGAAGCTGAACGTGCTGGGCCGGGAATTCGAGGGCCGCATCGCGTCCTTGCGCAAGGTGGATTTCACCAATGGCGGGCAGAATTTCGTGCTGGTGCTGTCACCGGGGCTGATCGACAAGGCCCCCCACGCCTTCCTGGCCACGGTGCGGGTGGACGACGCCCAGGAGAACGCCATGTACCTGGCGGTGACCAACCGTTTTCCCAACATTTCCACGGTGCGGGTCAAGGACGCCATCCAGCAGATCCAGAACATGCTGGCCTCGCTGGCCCGGGGCGTCAGCGCCGCCAGTCTGGTCACCATCCTGGCGGGCCTCCTGGTGCTGGCCGGCGCCATCGCGGCGGGAACGCGGGCGCGGCTGTACGACGCCACCATCCTCAAGGTTCTGGGCGCCACCAGGGCGCGAATCGCGCTGGTCTATGTCATCGAATATGGCGTGCTGGGGGCTGCGACCGGGGTTATCGCGCTGGCGGCGGGAACGCTGGCGGGCTGGGTGATCGCCTGGGGCGTGCTGGACGTGCCTTTCACCTTTGACGGCCGGGCGGTGCTGGTCACGGTGCTGGGCGGCGGCGCGGCAACCCTGCTGTTCGGCCTTTTGGGGGCGATTGGCGCGCTTTCGGTCCGCCCGGCACGGCGCCTGCGGGCGGCTTAACCTTTGCAAAAGCTTGATTTTAAGACTGGGGCGGCGGCCTTGATACCGCCACAACAAACCACGATATAGTGGAGGGCAAAGGGAGTACCAAATGGCTGAGTATGACAATCGCATTGTTCGTGGCGCGGCAACCGTCGCCGACACGATGGATATGGGCCTGCGCGCGCATATGCTGCGGGTCTACAACTACATGGTCGGCGCGCTCGGCCTGACCGGCGCGGTCGCCTATGTCGTCGCCAATTCGCCGGCGCTGCTGAACCTGTTCTACCAGCAGACCGTGACCGCCAGCGGCGGCGTTGCCCTGTCTCCCACCATCCTGGGCTGGGTGGTGATGCTGGCGCCCATCGCGCTGGTCTTCTTCCTGTCCTTCCGGGTCATGCACATGAGCCAGGCGGCGGCGCAAGCCACCTTCTGGGGCTATGCCGCCCTGACCGGCGCGTCCCTGGCCTCTATCCTGATCGTCTATACCGGCGCCAGCGTCGCCATGACCTTCTTCGTCACCGCCGCCACCTTCGGCAGCATGAGCCTGTACGGCTACACCACCAAGCGTGACCTGACCGGCATGGGCAGCTTCCTGTTCATGGGCCTGATCGGCGTGCTGCTGGCGTCGCTGGCCAACATGTTCTTCAAGTCGCCGATGATGGATTTCGTGATCAGCGTGATCGGCGTGCTGGTCTTCACCGGCCTCACCGCCTGGGACACGCAGAAGATCAAGAACACCTATTACGAAGTCGGCGGCAATGCCGCGGTGGCGGGCAAGGCGGCGATCATGGGCGCCCTGTCGCTCTATCTCGACTTCCTCAACATCTTCCTGTTCATGCTGCGCTTCCTGGGCGACCGCCGCTAAGCGAAGCAACTGCGAAACAAAAAGGCCCGGAGCAATCCGGGCCTTTTTTTATGCCTTCAGCGCCTTCAGCAATTTCTTGTCGAACACCTTCAGCACCTGCGCCAGCTCATGGCCGCGCTTGAGGATCACGCCGCCCGCCGCAATGACGCTGTATTGGCCCTGTTTGCTGCGCAGCTCAGGGCGTTTCTCGATGCGGAACAGCGGCACTTCGCTGGCGCGGCGGAAGATCGAGAACACCGCCGTCTCTTCCAGAAAATCCAGCGCGTAATCGCGCCATTCGCCCGCAGCGACCATGCGGCCGTACAGCGTGAGAATCCGGTTCAGTTCAGGACGATCAAATGTGACTTGCGGCACATGGCCGGGAGACATGTCACGCGAAACCGTCGCGCGATGGAGTGCTATGGGTTCTTCCATCATCCGAAAGTGATGATGAGCCGGGCGCTTAAGCCCCGCAAGCGCGAAAACCGATGGCTTTCTGTCTAAAATGTCATGCCCGACTGAGTCGGAACCTGCCCTGAAATGGTCATGATTGAACCATGCGTCAGCCGCTTTCGGGAGCGATCCTGCGACGGTCGGTTGGCTGTGAATCGGTGCGGATAACAAGCCCCCCAGCCCCTATTCCGGGCCGGATCCAGCCAACCGACAGTTTCCTAAAAACAAATCGAGACAGTGCCCCCCGGCGCGCGCGTCAGCGCGCTAGCATGGGGAGGTGGCTGGTCCATAGCAGCAGCGTATGGACGGCCCTCGGGCCAGCGAAGGCCGGAGGGGCTAGCGCAGCGTCGCGATGAATTCGCGTATCCACGCCGCATATTGTCCGAACAATCCACCGATGGCACCGACCAAAGCGCAGATCATCACCCCATAGGGAATGAAGCGCTCGGGTTGATCGCCCAGCCAGTTCGCCGTGCCCACCGCCGCCAGCCCGCAAGCCGCCCCGATCACCAGCCCGCCCAGCGCGCCCATGCCATAGCCGCGCGCCAGGTCGCGGGCATAGAGCAGGCTGGCGGTGCCGGCGATCATCATGCAGCCGAACAGCGCATAGTGAACCTGCAGCAGGGGCCGCACATGGCTGGCGGCCATCAGCGCCACTTCCAGGGTCACGCCCACCAGCAGGGCGCGGCCCAGAATGCGGGAATCGATCAGGATCTGGACGGCTTTTCTCATGGTGAAATGCTAGCGCGAACGCACGCGGCAGCAACCCTCTTCTTGCGGGAAAATGCCGATTTCTCTAAGCAGTTCCCATGGCGGGCGAGACAGCCGATCCTTACGTGCGTGACCTCTGGTACATGCCGGCGCTGGCGTCCAGCCTGAAGCGCGGCGACATGCGCCGGGAAATGCTGCTGGGCGAGCCGGTGCTGCTGGGCCGGGGTCACAGCGGCGAGGTCTTCGCCGTGCGCGACATCTGCCCGCACCGCGGCGTCCCCTTGTCGGCGGGCCGCATCAAGTCCGACGACACGGTGGAGTGCCCCTATCATGGCTGGCGTTTCCGCAAGGATGGGGTGTGCAGCGTCATTCCCTCCCTGGTGCCGGGCCAGGACTTCGATCCCCAAAAGGTCAAGGTGCGCAGTTATGCTGTGCGCGAACAGGACGGGCTGATCTGGGTCTATATGCCTTCGGCGCCGGGCGCCGCGCCGAAATCCGAACCGCCGCGCGTTGGCGTCAGCCACAAGATGCGCTGGACCGAAACCCAGACCTTTCGCTGCGGCATCGACCATGCGGTGATCGGGCTGATGGACCCGGCGCACGCGGCCTATGTGCATGATCACTGGTGGTGGAAACGCAAGGCGCGCCTGAAGGAAAAACACTACGCGCCGCTGCCCACCGGCTTTGTGATGACCCGGCACAAGCCCAGCAAGCCGGCCTATAGCGTGCTGGGTGACGTGACGACCGAGATCACCTTCGAACTGCCGTCCACGCGATTTGAAAATCTGGCAGGATCGTTTTTGGGCAGGGCATTCCAGGTGGTGGGCCTCACGGTCTGCACGCCGCGCGACGCCGACAATACCGACGTCATCCAGGTATTTTACTGGCCCGGCTGGCTGAACTTCATCTATCCCTTTTTCTGGGCGCTGGGCCGGACCTTCATCGGCGACGACCGCAAGATCGTGGAACTGCAGCGCGAGGGGCTGAAATTCAATCCGAATCTGATGCTGATCCAGGACGGGGACCAGCCGGCCATCTGGTACCACCGGGTCAAGAAAGCCTGGGCGGAATCGGTCGAAAACGGCACGGAATTCGTCAATCCTGTGCAAGAACGGACCCTGCGCTGGAGATCGTAATTTTTGGGGTTGCGGCCCTCCTCCGACCCCTCTAAACGGTCCCCTTAACCTGCAATTCGGCCGGCCAAAGGCGCCCTCAAAAGCGCCGGACTTTCCGCGCGAGTACCCATGCCCAAACGCACCGATATCCATACTGTCCTGATCATCGGCGCGGGACCTATCGTGATCGGGCAAGCCTGCGAATTCGACTATTCCGGCGCCCAGGCCTGCAAGGCCCTGCGCGAAGAGGGCTACCGGGTGGTGCTGGTCAATTCCAACCCCGCCACCATCATGACCGACCCGGACATGGCGGACGCCACCTATATCGAGCCGATCACCCCGGAATTCGTGGAAAAGATCATCGCCCGCGAACGCCCCAATGTGCCCGAAGGCATGGTCTTCGCCCTGCTCCCCACCATGGGCGGCCAGACCGCGCTCAACACCGCGCTGTCCTTGCGCAAGATCGGCGCGCTGGAGCGCCACAATGTCGAGCTGATCGGGGCCACCGCCGACGCCATCGACAAGGCCGAGGACCGCGAGCGCTTCAAGCAGGCCATGCTGTCCATCGGGCTGGACGTGCCCAAGGGCTTCACCCTGAAAGGCCAGTTGCGCCAGAAAAAGGACAGCAGCGGCAACCCCATCTATGACGGCAACAATGCCCCGGTGATGGAACTGGGCCCGGAAACCCTGTCCAAAGCGCTGACGGTGCTCGATGAGGTCGGCTTGCCGGCCGTCATCCGCCCGAGCTTCACCATGGGCGGCACCGGCGGCGGCATCGCCTACAACCGCGAGGAATTCTTCGCCATCGTGGAAGGCGGGCTGGAAGCCAGCCCCACCAACGAAGTGCTGATCGAGGAATCAGTGCTGGGCTGGAAGGAATTCGAGATGGAGGTGGTGCGCGACAAGGCGGACAACGCCATCATCATCTGCTCGATCGAGAATATCGACGCCATGGGCGTGCATACCGGCGACAGCATCACCATCGCCCCGGCCCTGACCCTGACCGACAAGGAATATCAGCGCATGCGGTCGGCCAGCATCGCGGTGCTGCGCGAGATCGGGGTGGAGACCGGCGGCTCCAACGTGCAATGGGCGGTCAATCCGAAAGACGGCCGCATGGTCATCATCGAGATGAACCCGCGTGTGTCGCGCTCGTCCGCCCTGGCCTCCAAGGCCACCGGCTTTCCCATCGCCAAGATCGCCGCCAAGCTGGCCTGCGGCTACACGCTGGACGAACTGAAGAACGACATCACCAAGGTGACGCCCGCCAGCTTTGAACCCACCATCGACTATGTCGTCACCAAGATCCCGCGCTTCGCCTTTGAAAAATTTCCCGGCGCCGAGCCGCTGCTGACCACCTCGATGAAATCGGTGGGCGAAGCGATGGCCATCGGCCGCACCTTTGCCGAGTCGCTGCAGAAGGCGCTGCGAAGCCTGGAAACCGGCCTCACCGGATTTGACGAAATCCCGCTGGACGAAGACCCCAATGAAATCCGCGCCGCCCTGGCGCGCGCCACGCCGGACCGGCTGCGCCTTTCGGCCCAGGCGATGCGCTTCGGCTTTCCGCTGGAGGAGATCCAGCGCATCACCGGCTACGACCCCTGGTTCCTGGGCGAAATTGAAACCATCGTTCAAACCGAAGCGCGCGTGCGCCAGGACGGACTGCCCAAGGATGCCGTGTCTTTCCGCGCCCTCAAGACCATGGGCTTTTCCGATGCCAGGCTGGCCAAGCTGACCGGCCAGAAGGAAGCCGCCGTGCGCAAGGCGCGCCATGCGCTGGATATCCGGCCCTGCTACAAGCGCATCGATACCTGCGCCGCCGAGTTCGCGGCGCTGACGCCCTACATGTATTCCAGCTATGAAACTCCGATCGGCGGCAGCACGGCTTGCGAAAGCAATCCCACCGACGCCAAGAAGATCATCATCCTGGGCGGCGGCCCCAACCGCATCGGTCAAGGCATCGAGTTCGACTATTGCTGCTGCCATGCCGCCTATTCGCTGTCGAAGCAGGGCTATGAAACCAT
>CANKIV010000130.1 GCA_947482125.1 Alphaproteobacteria bacterium | reverse complement strand
GCCGACTTGCCCTGCGATATCAAAACCTCAATCTAGCGCAGCAAAATCACTATCTGCTCCGCGCTAAAACGCTTCTTCGGCATAACCAGGTTCCTTTCCAAGTCAGTTTCTATCAAACCGCTTGGTACAAAAAGACCCAGTCAGGTCAATTTAGACTTGAACATGGCAATCGTAGCGCCGAAGGCCTAAATACACGCGCCGTCGCAGCTATTGTAAGCCGAAAAGCCGCAACACCAGCCGCAGCAGGAAATCTGTTACGGATGATAAGAATTGTGATGCGATTTTCTATCGCTCAAGGCTGGCGAGAAGATGACCCTACGACCGGGGTGAAAAAACCGAAGACGCGCTCAGGTGGCTTCCACACTTGGACTGAAGAAGAGATAGCCGCCTTCAAGGCAGTACATCCCAATGGCACCCGAGCCAGATTGGCCTTTTCTTTGCTGTTAAACACCGCTCAACGGCGCGGCGATGTCATCAGAATGGGTCGGCAACACATTAAGAGCGAATGGATGAGCATAACCCAGCAAAAAACTGGAGTTACTGTGCAAATGCCTGTTCTCAGAGAACTAAGAGCGGCTATTGACGGATTTCCAAATAACCATCTGACATTTTTAACAACACAATACGGTGAACCTTTCACTGCGGCGGGTTTTGGAAACTGGTTTCGTGAAATCTGTAGGGAAGCCGGGCTGCCAGATCATTGTGCCGCCCACGGCCTTCGCAAGGCTGCTGCTCGACGGCTTGCGGAACACGGCTGTACCGCGCACCAGATTATGGCGATCACAGGTCACAAGACGCTGAAAGAGGTGACTAGGTACACCGAAGCCGTCGACCGCCACGGATTGGCAGAAACAGCTATGGCGAAGATCGAACGAGGAACATCGAATGGCAAACTTTAGTATGTGGTTTGCCAATACGACACTTAAGCCATTGATTTTCCTAGTGCGTGATGTCGGGGTGGCGGACAGGGTGGGATTCGAACCCACGATACCCTTGCAGGTATGCCGCATTTCGAGTGCGGTGCCATCGACCACTCGACCACCTGTCCGCCGGCGGTGATAAGGGACGGGACGGCCCAAGGCAAGTCCTTGGCGAAACCCGCGAAAAGACGCGTTTATCGGCCCCGCCGTCAGGGGATTCCGGCCATCATTTTGACCTCGCCTTCCGTCACGGACGTGCGGTAGCGGTTGCCGAAGTGGGTGCGGACATAGGTGACCACGGCGGCGATCTGCGCCGGCTTCAGGATGTCGCCCAAGAGGGCATGGCGCCACGGCCCTGCAGGGTGATACTGACGGGACAGCCCGCCTCCTCCAGGCGCGGATTTTTCGCCAGCGCCGGAATGGTGGCGGCGCCGCTGCCGCCTTTGGCATCGGCCGTGTGGCAGGCCTGAGCGGATGAATGCGAGGCGCGATAAATGCCTGCACATTTTCACGGCCAACGCTGCGGGAACTGCACAAAGGCCACGCTAACTGTTTTTGCGCTACTCGGCGCCAGCCCGCCATTTGACGGCGATATCGGCGCGCAGAATCGGCGTCAGAATTTCCGCCGCCGCATACATGGTTTCGTCAAAACCATAGGGCGGGTTGATCACCAGTAGCCCGGCACGGTCCAACTTGCCTTCCGGCGCGGAAATCTGGGCGTCCACGGTCAGGGCTTTCTGCACCCCGCCGCCCAGCACTTCGCCTATGAACGCGTCGGCGGCGGATTGCGACTTGACGGGATACCAGATCAGGAAAATGCCAGTGGCGAATTTCCGGGAGCCCGCCACGACTGCCGCGGCCAGGCGTTCAAATTCATCAGCGATTTCGAATGGCGGGTCCATCACCACCAACCCGCGCCGCGCCGGCGGTGGCAACAGCTTGAGGCTCCGCGCATAGCCATCATCCTGTTCGGCGACGGCATTGCCATAAAGGGCCAGCACATCCTTCAGCGCGGCGAATTCCTCGGGATGCTTTTCAATCGCCGTCAGCCGGTCCTGCGGACGCAGCAGCCTGGCTGCCAGCAGGGGAGAGCCGGGATAGCGCGTGGGGCCGCTTTCCCGCACCAGATCCAGATAGGCTTGCAGCGCCGGCGGCAATTCGCCCTGCAAATCCATCAACCGCGCCACGCCATTGCGGGCCTCACCAGTTTTGGCGGCTTCCTCGCCGGTTAGGTCGTAAGTGCCCCGCCCCGCATGGCTGTCGATCACCGCAAAGGCGGTATCCTTCTTCTTCAGGTGCTGCAGAATGGCGACCAACGCCACATGCTTGACCACATCGGCAAAATTGCCCGCGTGATAGCCGTGGCGGTAGTTCATCGCGAAATCTTCTCCAGCGCCAGGCCATGCGTCTTGGGACCAAACAGGCCGATCACCAGCGACACCATTGCCATGCAACCGGCAATGAAAACGAACACCCCCGGCGCGCCGAATTCGCGCAGCAGGAAGGCGATGACAAAGGCGCTCAGGGTCGTGGAAATGCGCGAGAAGGAATAAACGAAGCCGACGGCGCGGGCGCGGATGCGGGTGGGAAACAGTTCGGGCTGATAGCCGTGATAGGCAAAGGACAGGATGTTGTTCAGCAAGGTCATGGCCACGCCGCAGGCAACGATCGCAACCATGCCATGGGCCAGGGAGAAAGTGAGCCCGACCGCGACGATGGCCAGGGACGATCCGGCGATGATCCATTTGCGCTCGACCCGGTCGCTGAACAGCAGGCCCAGCAGCGGTCCGAACGGCGCCGCGATGGCAATGAGAAAGGTGTAGCCCAGGCTCTTTGTGACATCGAGACCGCTGGCAATCAGGAGCGTTGGCATCCAGCTGGCGAAGCCGTAATAGCCCGCCGCCCGGAACAGGTTGAAGGCAATCAGCATCACGGTGCGGCCGCGATAGACGGGGGACCAGATTTCCCAGAACGAACCCCTGCCCTGCTCCACCATATGCGGCACGGGCTCTGCCAGCTCGGCACCAGCCAGGCGCGCTTCGATTTCCCAGGATTCGACAATGGCCTCTGCTTCCTGCGCGCGGCCGTGGCTGGCGAGCCAGCGCGGACTCTCCGGCAAATTTCGCCGCACGAAAAAGGCCATCACCGCGCCCACCGAACCCGCCACGATCACCAGACGCCAGCCCTCGATGCCGAAGAAACTGTGCGGCACCAGCAGCCAGCCCAGCAACGCCACCACCGGGATGGCCGCGAACTGGATGATGTTGGAATAGGCAAAAGCGCGGCCCCGCGTCTTGGGCGGCGAAAGCTCGGCGATATAGGTGTCGATGGTCACAAGCTCGACACCGATGCCGAGACCGCAGATGAAGCGCCACAGGTTGAGGCTGAAGGCGTCCTGCTGGAACGCCATGATCACCGAGGCGCCGGCATACCAGAGAAGCGAAACGGTGAAGATGGTCTTGCGCCCGAACCGGTCGGCGACATAACCGAACAAGGCGGTGCCGAAAAACAGCCCCAGAAAGAAGGACGCAACAAAGCCGGCGATGCCGGTATTGCCGAAAAAGTCGGACGTGGTGCTGGTATAGATGCCGCTCTTCACCAGCCCCGGCGCGACGTAAGCCGCCAGGAACAGATCGTAGAATTCGAAGAAGCCGCCCAGCGACAGGAACGTGATCCGCCGCCAGAACCCACGGGTGGCGGGCAGCCGTTCCAGGCGCCCGGCGATGGAGGCGGCGTCAGCGGCCTTCATTTTCACGATGAACGTCATGGGTGACGACGCCGACATGCTTGGGCGGCATCGCCAGCCAGTCCTTGCGCTTCAGCGAGCGGACCGTGTCCTCATGCCCGTTCTTCCAGTGCTCGTGCATGGAGTCGGGAGAAAATTCGTAATCCCGCGCATTCCCTTCATAGGATTTCTGCTGATAGATCATCTGCAGGATGGTGGCGCGCGGCAGGACGGCCAGCTTGTCGCGCAAGGCGCGCTCATCGTCGGTCAGGTCGCCATCCGGTACTTTCATCAGCGCCTCATAGCAACGGTTTTTCCAGCGCTGCAGGCGGGCAAAACTGTCGGTCACCTGGCGGGTACGCGAGGAATAGAGAATGTCCTTATGGCGCCCCAACACATCGGCCATGGTGCGGGGCAAGGCGCCGCGGGCGCTGAACAGGTCCACCTGGAACACCAGGCTGTTGCGGTCATCGTCCTGGGCCAGCAGATGCGCCAGGGGGGTGTTGGAAACGATGCCGCCGTCCCAGAAATAACCCGTGCCGATCTGCACCATGGGGAAGGCCGGCGGCAGCGCGCCACTGGCCAGGACATGCTCGACGCGGATTTCTTCCTTGCGGTTGTCGAAGAAATGGAAGTTGCCGGTCACCACATTGACCGCGCCCACAGCGAAATGCACCGGACCGGAATTGAGGATGTCGAAGTCGACCAGTTCCTCCAGCGTCTGGCGCAGCAGGGTGTTGTCGTAAAAGCTGGTGGCGTCCCTGTTGCCGGCGGGCAGGAACCAGGGGTTGATCTTGTGCGGCTTGAACAGGCCGGGCTGGCCGAACAGCGCCGTGGTCATTGCCGACACCGTGTTGCGGGCCTGGCGGAAAATGTCGCCGTCGGGCGTGTAGGGCCAGATGGTGCGGTCGGTGATGCGGTCCCAGAACTCGCAGACCGCCGCCAGCCGCCGCTCCGGCGCGTTGCCGGCGATCAGCGCGGCGTTGATGGCGCCGATCGAAACCCCCGACACCCAGTCCGGCTCCAGCCCCGCTTCGTGCAGGGCCTGATAGACGCCGGACTGATAGGCGCCCAGCGCGCCGCCGCCCTGCAGGACCAGCGCGATGCGCCCGCAGCCCTCGGAGCGCGGGATGGGATCGTAGCGGTGGCCCGCCGGATGGATGGGTCTGTTGTCCACGAGCGAATCATAGCCCAATTCGCCGGCCATTTCTGCCGCTGCGGCCTTATCGCCCATTAAGATTGCGCATAGCTGTGCCATGCTTGGCCACGCCCTGATCGAAAGGAAAATCATGCTCAAAGGGAAAGTCGCCCTCGTCACCGGTTCGACTTCGGGGATCGGGCTGGCCATCGCGCGCGCCTATGCCAGGGAAGGCGCCAATATCTGCATAAACGGTTTCGGCGACAAGGATGCGATCGAAAAGGAACGCAGCGGCATCGAACAGGAGTTCGGGGTCAAGGTGATCTATTCGGGCGCCGACATGAGCAAGGGCGACCAGACCGAAGCGATGGTCGTGGAGACGATCAAGAGCCTCGGATCGGTGGATATCCTGGTCAACAATGCCGGCATCCAGTTTGTCTCGCCGGTGGAGGAGTTCCCCCCCGAGAAATGGGAGCAGATCGTCGCCATCAACCTGTCCTCGGCCTTCTATGCCACCCGCGCCGCCATCCCGGGCATGAAGGCCAAAAAATGGGGCCGCATCATCAACACCGCCAGCGCCCATGCGCTGATCGCGTCGCCTTTCAAGTCGGCCTATGTCGCCGCCAAGCATGGCATCGCCGGCTTTACCAAGAGCGTCGCGCTGGAAACCGCCACCTTCGGCATCACTGCCAACGCCATCTGTCCCGGCTATGTCTGGACGCCGCTGGTGGAACGGCAGATTCCCGACACCATGGCGGCGCGCGGGTTGACGCGCGAGCAGGTGATCAACGACGTCCTGCTGCATGCCCAGCCCACCAAGCAGTTCGTGACGGTGGAGGAAGTGGCGGCGTTGGCGGTTTACCTGGCCGGCGACATGGCGCGTTCCATCACGGGCAGCATTATTTCAATCGATGGTGGATGGACGGCCGCGTAACAGGCTGAACGCGCGCCCGTCAATCGCCGCCAGCCCGGCAGCAATCACCGCCATGCCCAGCAGTGCCTGTGCCGTGATGCCTTCATCCAGCAGCAGCACGCCCAGCAGAAGCGCCATGACCGGAATCAGGAATGTCACCAGCGAGATGTAGGTGACCCCGACCGTGCCGAGTATCTTGTAATAGACCCAATAGGCGATGGCCGTGTTGACGATGGCGATGGTCAGCAATGAGGCCCAGGTGCCGGCACCCGGCATTGGCAAGGTCCAGGGCCTGTCCACGATCAGCGACAGCGGCAGCAGGATCAGCGCGCCGCCGGTGCATTGCCCGGCGGCGGCATGAAGCGGCGGCAGGCCTCTGAACGCACGGCTATTGATCGCCGCGAAAGCGTAGACGCAAGAGGCCGCGACCACCGCCAGCTCGCTCCACAATTCACTGCCTCCGGCAAAAGCGTCGGGCCCGATCAGGATCGCGGTGCCGGCAAAACCGAAACCGATGCCGATCGTCTTGGCGGCGGAAAGTTTTTCGTCATGGGTCAGCAGATGCGCCACGATCACCATGAAGATCGGGGTGGTGGCGTTGAGGATGGAGGCCATGCCGCTGGTGATGCGGGTCTCGCCCCAGGCGATCAGGATATAGGGAATGACATTGTTCAAGAGGCCGAGAACCAGGAAGCGCGCCCACAGCTTGCCATCCAGCGGCATCGGCGTACCCGCCGCAATCAGCCAGAGATTGAGCGCGACCGCGGCGATGCCGACACGCCCCAGCACCACCGTGACCGGCGGCAACACCGCGACCAGGATTTTGTAAAAGAAAAAGGAGCCGCCCCACAGCAGCGCCAGCAGAAACAGCAAACCCCAGTTCTTCAGACTCATCGCGCGCCCCCGCATAGCTTGGACCATGCGCAACGGGCGCGCGCCTCCCAATTCGGGTTTTTGATATGTGCGCGGCGCATGCCGCATGCGCGGGGAGAGCGCGAAGTGTCGTTGCAAGTCACGCATTACCGCCAGACACACTTTGCGACAATCATATTAATTCGGCCGCAAAGCATTCAGATGGGGTTCAGGGGGAACGCCCTACCCTCCTGCACGTAATGGTACGAACAGGAAAGGTACCCCAATGAAGAAGTTTCTCACCACCACGGCCGCCCTGCTGATGCTGGCGACCCCCATGAGCGAAGCCTTCGCCCAGGGC
>CANKIV010000129.1 GCA_947482125.1 Alphaproteobacteria bacterium | reverse complement strand
CCGGCCGCCAGCATGTCGACGAACAATTGATGAGCGAGATTGCCAGCATCAAGGCGCTGGTGAACCCCCACGAAACCCTGCTGGTCGCAGACAGCCTGACCGGCCAGGACGCAGTGAATATCGCCAAGTCCTTCCACGACCGCGTCAGCGTCACCGGCATCATCCTCACCCGCGTCGATGGCGATGGCCGCGGCGGCGCGGCACTGTCGATGCGCTTTGTCACCGGCGCCCCGATCAAGTTCCTGGGCGCGGGCGAAAAGCTTGATGCCCTCGAAGCCTTCCATCCCGAGCGGGTGGCTTCGCGCATCCTCGACATGGGCGATGTGGTGTCGCTGGTCGAACGCGCGTCCGAGACGCTGGACAGGGAAGAAGCGGAAAAACTCGCCGCCAAGATGAAGAAGGGGTCGTTCGACATGAACGACCTGAAATCGCAGCTGAACCAGATGAAGAAGCTGGGCGGCATGAAGGGCGTGCTGGGCATGCTGCCCGGCGTGGGCAAGATCAAGGGCCAGCTGGATGCGGCGGGCCTCGACGACAAGATCCTCACCCGCCAGGAAGCCATCATCCAGTCGATGACCAAGACCGAACGCACCGATCCGGATTCGATCAACGGCTCGCGCAGGAAGCGCATCGCCGCAGGCGCCGGCGTGGAAGTTTCGGAAGTGAACAAGCTTTTGAAAATGCACCGCCAGATGGCGGACATGATGAAGAAAATGGGCAAAGGCGGCCGCATGCCGATGATGCCCGGCATGGGCGGAATGCCCGGTGGATTACCGCCCGGAATGTTTCCGGGTCGGCGTTGATTTTGGCTTTTAACTGTAAGGAAAACTGAACATGGCTCTTCGCATTCGTCTTGCCCGCGGCGGCACCAAGAAACGCCCGCACTACAACATCGTCATCGCCGACAGCCGCAATCCGCGCGACGGCCGCTTCATCGAGAAGATCGGCTTCTACAATCCGCTGCTGCCGTCCGATCATGCCGACCGCCTGAAGCTGGACCTGGACTCCGCCAAGGCCTGGATCGGCAAGGGCGCCGTGGCGTCCGACCGCGTCCACAAGTTCCTGGCCAATGCCGGCCTGGTAAAGGCGCGCGTGCACAACAATCCGCAAAAGGCCCAGCCCAAGAAGAAGGCGCAGGAACGCGCCGCGGCCGCCGCCAAGGCCGCCGAGACGGCCGAAGCGCCGGCGGCGTAATTGCCGCCTGACATTCTCCTGGCCGCCGTCATGGGCGCGCAGGGCCTGAAGGGCGAAGTGAAGGCGAAGGTCTTCACTGCCACCCCCGACGCCCTGCCGCGCTATGGCAAACTGCATGGCCGGGACGGACGCATTTTCACCATCACCGCCTTTCGCCCGACCAAACCGGGCGAGGCGGTGATTGCGTTTGTGGAGGTTCGTGACCGCAACGCAGCCGAGGCGTTGAAGGGTACCGAGCTTTTTGTGACGCGCGATGCCTTGCCCGCGCCGGACGAGGACGAATTCTATCACGCCGATCTGGTGAGGCTGGAAGCGCGCGACAGCGAAGGCCGCGTGCTGGGCAAGGTTGCCGCCGTTCATAATTTCGGTGCCAGCGATGTGATCGAACTGGTCCGCGACGATGGCGACCAGGTGCATCTGGCCTTCACAAAAGAAACCGTGCCGCACATCCATATCGCGGAGGGTTATCTCATCGTCGCGGTGCCCGAGGACGATGAGGCGGGCGATCATGTCGAGTAGCTGGTCGGCAACGGTACTCACGCTTTTCCCGGACATGTTTCCCGGACCGCTGGGCATCTCGCTGCTGGGCAAGGCGCTGGAAAAGAATCTCTGGTCGCTGGACGTGCGCGACATCCGCGACCATGGCATCGGCAAGCATCGCAGCGTCGACGACACGCCCTCGGGCGGCGGTCCGGGCATGGTGATGCGCGCCGATGTCGCCGCCGCCGCCATCGATGCGGTGGAGCGGGCGGAGCGTCCGCTGATCTATCTGTCGCCGCGGGGGCTGCGCCTCGACCAGGCGCGGGTGCGCGACCTGGCGGCAGGCCCCGGCGCGATTCTGCTGTGCGGACGGTTCGAAGGCCTGGACCAGCGGGTGATCGAGGCGCGCGGAATCGAAGAAATCTCCCTCGGCGATTTCGTGCTGGCAGGCGGCGAGATCGCGGCCATGGCGCTGATCGAAGCCACGGTCCGGCTGATCCCCGGGGTCCTTGGCGCTCCTGCCTCCACGACCGAGGAAAGCTTCAGTTCCGGCCTGCTCGAATACCCCCAATACACACGGCCACAGCTGTTCGAGGACCGGGCCATTCCGGATGTGTTAAACGGCGGAAATCATTCAGAAATTTCCAAATTCCGGAGCCGGGAGGCGGAATGCCTGACCAGGGCGCGGCGTCCCGACCTCTGGACCCTCTATGAAAAGCAGAAGTCCTAGGCTATACGCCCCGGCTCACGACCCGCTTTTTTGCGCCCGGAGACTGGTAAAATGAACCTTTTGCAGCAGCTCGAAGCCGAGCAGATGGCCTCCGTGCGGGCCAAGCCGCATCCCGAATTTCGTCCCGGCGACACCCTGAAGGTGAGCGTCAAGGTGGTCGACGTGACCTATGACGAAAAAGCCAAGGCCAACAAGACGCGCGAGCGCCTGCAGAATTTTGAAGGCGTCTGCATCGCCCGCCAGGGCGCCGGCCTGAACGAAAGCTTCACGGTCCGCAAGATTTCCTATGGCGAAGGCGTCGAGCGCGTCTTCCCGGTCTACTCGCCGCTGGTGGATTCGGTGACCGTGGTGCGCAAGGGCAAGGTCCGCCGCGCCAAGCTCGATTACCGGCGCGGACGCACCGGCAAGTCGGCCCGCATCACCGAGCGCACCGACAACGCGACGGAAGCCTCCGACACCGCCGCCTGAGTCGTTTAAGCCTTATTTTGACGGGCCGCGCCGGTTTTCCGGCGCGGCCCGTTTGTTTTTGGCTCCCGGGCACATCAAAAAACCCCTATTTTTCGGGCTTTTCTGCCCATCTATCGAAAAAGGTCCAATTTATTGTGTTTTTTTGGCATGAGACCGCTTCATCTTGCGGGAAATGCCGTAAAATCGGGCGCATCTGTTGATTCGTTAGAGGGAGAATCCCAATGGCAACCGCCACCAAAGCCGTAAAAGTCGAAACCGTTTCCACCCGTCAGCTCGCCGGCCAGCTCGCCGAGAAGCATGAACTCTCCCAGAAGAGCGCCAATGCGATGCTGGAAGACATTATTGCCCTGATCACCAAGCACCTGAAGAAGGGCGCGCGTATCCGCCTGAATGGCCTTGGCATCCTGGTCGTGCGCAAGCGCGGTCCGCGCATGGGCCGCAACCCCGCCACCGGCGAGGCCATCAAGATCAAGGCTTCCAAGAAGGTCGCGTTCCGCGCCTCCAAGGAACTGAAGGAAGCGGTCTAAAACCGCTTTCTCTTCGCCTGCGAAGAAAGAAAGGCCGGGTGTTCGCACCCGGCCTTTTCTTTTTGCCGCTTGCCCCGTCGGTGTTTGCGCCGCCAGCGCAGCGGCTAGGGCGATCTGTCAGCTTGCCCGCTGGCCCCCAAAGCGGCTAGGTAGCGCCCGGATTTTGACTGAGGATTTCCCATGGCGCGCAAGAAAATCGCTCTCATCGGCGGCGGACAGATCGGCGGCACACTGGCCCACCTGGCAGCCCTGAAAGAACTGGGCGATGTGGTGATCTTCGACATCGCCGAAGGCCTGCCCCAGGGCAAGGCGCTGGATCTGTCCCAGTCGGGGCCGGTGGACGGCTTCAACGCCAAGCTCAGCGGCACCAACAGTTACGCCGACATTGCGGGCGCGGATGTGGTGATCGTCACCGCCGGCGTGCCGCGCAAGCCCGGCATGAGCCGCGACGACCTTCTGGGCATCAATCTGAAGGTGATGGCGGCGGTGGGCGAAGGCATCAAGGCCAACTGCCCGAACGCCTTCGTGATCTGCATCACCAATCCGCTGGATGCGATGGTGTGGGCGCTGCAGAAATTCTCCGGCGTGCCGCATGCCAAGATCGTCGGCATGGCCGGCGTGCTGGACAGTGCGCGCTTCCGCCACTTCATCGCCGACGAGCTGGGTGTCAGCGTCGAAGACGTTTCGGCTTTCGTGCTGGGCGGCCATGGCGACACCATGGTGCCGATGCCGCGCTTCTCCACCGTGGCCGGCATCGCGCTGCCCGAGCTGGTGAAGATGGGCTGGATCAGCCAGGACTGCCTCGACCAGATCGTCACCCGCACCGCCAATGGCGGCGCCGAGATCGTCGGCCTGCTCAAGACCGGTTCGGCCTATTACGCCCCCGCCACCAGCGCGATCCAGATGGCCGAGAGCTATCTCAAGGACCAGAAGCGCGTGCTGCCCTGCGCCGTGCACGTCAACGGCGCTTACGGCATCAAGGACCTCTATGTCGGCCTGCCGGTCGTGATCGGC
This sequence comes from Alphaproteobacteria bacterium, assembly GCA_947482125.1. Lineage (GTDB taxonomy): Bacteria > Pseudomonadota > Alphaproteobacteria > Micropepsales > Micropepsaceae > Rhizomicrobium. The sequence goes on along the minus strand of CANKIV010000129.1, from coordinate 2,534 downwards.
GAGAAGGGCGTGGAGCGGATCGTGGAACTGAACCTGACCAGCGAAGAGAAAGCCGGGCTGGAAAAATCCGCCGGCGCCGTGCAGGGTCTGATCGAGGCCTGCAAGAAACTCGAACCCGCGCTGGGCTGAAGTCAGGCGGCCTGTTCAGGCCGCCGTCAGTTCAAGCCGTAAGAGATCAGCAATCCGGCGCCCAGATCGGGACTGCCGGCGTTGAGCCCGACCGTGCTGTAGCCGGTCAGGGTGACTCGGTCGTCGCGAATCCAGCTGAGCGATCCGAACATTTGGTGCGCCGACGGTACCAGCGGCGAATCGGCGCTGTCGTAATCATAAGAAGCGACGGCCACCAGATCGTCACGCAGTTGCAGACTGGTTCCAGCCGATACCGATGTGGTGTTGTAGAGCGTATAGCCTCGGGGCTGGCCGCGATCCATATAGCCGACGGTCAAGAACGGCCCCCAGGCGCCCCACTGACGGGAGACATCGACGCTCATGCCGATATCGGCCTCGCCGGTGTTGAGCCGCCGGCGCGACGGGGCGGTGGGAAGCTTGGCGAGCCCGGAGATACGCAATTCAAAATCATCCAGAACGGAAGACGGAATGGTGTAGGAGGCGCTGAGATTGAGATCCCCCCAGCCGGTACGCACATCGGCCGGTCCCACCGCACGCCGGTTGACGACGATGGGATTTCCGGACGCGTTGAACAGGACCAGGCCGCGGCCGGAGATGCGCATATAGGGCACGCTGGCGCTGAATTTGAAGTCGCTGTTCGCCACGCTGATGGTCGCCAGGCTCAGAAACACGTTGGTCTTCTGCGCGGTTCCATAGCTGCCATGGGTGTCCATGACCCCGAAGGTGCCGGTCCATTGCCAATCCGGCGTCGGCGGGGAATTGTCGCGGGCAATGGCGTGACCGGCTCCTGTGGCAACAATCACAAGTGTTGCCGCAAAAACCGTCCGGCCGTGGCGTTTTCGTGGCGTTGGAACTGCATCGTGCATCTGTCTGCTCACTTGCGCTGGCGCGCGCGAATGGAGTCGCGCGCTTTGGTGACGGACGAATTTTTCACGGAATTCTGCAGATGGATGACCTGGCTGTTCTCCCCGGCCACCAGATTGAATCGGACTGCGTCAAAAGACGGCTTGCTGAGAAAAGGCGTGGCGTCCCGCGAAAAGCCAAACGGCTCCAGCGGCAATCCGATCCACGACGTGTCCATCTGGTCGTTGCTGTTCACGTCCTGGAAGGTCTGGATGGCATAGACGCCTGGCGGCAATGCATGCAGCATCACCACGGTCTCCCCCGGGGTGGCGGGCACATCCGCCGATGCAACAGGCTTGGAATTGTCGTCGGGGTAACGGGCCGCGTCATACAGCCCGATTCTGAGCACGCCCCCTGCGGGCAGGACATTGCGCACCCGGATAGTCAGATTGGCGTCCGGCGCAGCCAATGCCGCACCGTTCGTCAAGGCCGCCGCCAGGGAAAAGAGGATCCATATTCTGGACCGCTTCATTGTCATCACATATGCGCAAAATCGGCGCGACTATTGCATTTCATGAGGTATACGGCCACCTCATATCGGGTACGCTTTTCTGCCATTTTTCCGCCTGTTTTTTTGGGGCCTCGCATGTTAGCGCTGGCCTGCCATGGATGATGCTTCCCCCGTCTATCGCGAACGCGACCTGAACTGGTTCGTCAGCGCGCGCTTCCTTTCCACCGTCGCGATCCAGGTTCAGTCCGTCGCCATCGGCTGGCAGATCTACGAAATGGAGCGCACACCCCTGGCGCTGGGGATGGTGGGACTGTGCCAGTTCCTGCCCATGTTCCTCCTCACCCTGCCGGCGGGCGACATCACAGACCGCTTCAACCAGCGCCGCGTCTACAGCCTTGCGGCCTCGCTGCAGGCGGTCAGCAGCGCGCTGTTCCTGGGCCTGTCGCTGCTGGCGCCCCACACCGCCTGGCCCTTTTATATCGTGCTGGTCCTGTTCGGCGCGGCGCGCGGTTTTGCCGGCCCGTCCGGCTCCTCGCTGCTCCCCTTCCTGGTGCCGCCGGAGCGGCTGGCCAAATCCATGGCCTTCAGTTCGTCCTTCTTCACCGCGGCGGTGATTTCGGGCCCCGCCCTGGGCGGCTTTCTCTATGCGCTGGGGCCGGTGCCGGTCTATGCGCTGTGCATCGCCGGATTTCTGGGCGCGGGCCTGATTGTGGCGCGGCTGGGCGGACGCCGTTTCACGCCGGAACAGACCGACGCCAGCCGTTATGAGCGCGTGGCCGAGGGCGTGCGCTTTGTGCGCTCGCGCCCCGTGGTGCTGGGCGCCATCAGCCTCGACCTGTTCGCGGTGCTGCTGGGCGGCGCCACTGCGCTGCTGCCGGTCTATGCCCGCGATATCCTGCATGTCGGGCCGGTGGGACTGGGTTTCCTGCGCAGCGCGCCCGCGGTCGGTGCTTTCTCCATGACCTTCTATCTCACCCACTGGCCGATCAGGAACCGCGTTGGCCCCAAGATGTTCGCCTCGGTGGCGGTGTTCGGCATCGCCACCATCGTG
>CANKIV010000128.1 GCA_947482125.1 Alphaproteobacteria bacterium | reverse complement strand
TGAGGAAGTGAACCGCCTCAAGGCCCAGGCGCGCGCCCGTGGCGAGGACATCATCGATTTCGGGATGGGCAATCCCGACATGGCGACGCCCGACTATATCGTCGACAAATTGTGCGAGACCGCCCGCGATCCGCGCGCCCATCGCTATTCCGCATCGCGCGGCATCAAGGGCCTGCGCAAGGCCCATGTCGCCTATTACAAGCGCCGCTTCGGGGTGGATCTCAATCCCGACAAGGAAGTGATCGCGGCGCTGGGATCCAAGGAAGGCTTCGCCAATCTGGCCATGGCGATCACCGCGCCGGGCGATGTCGTGCTGGTGCCCAATCCGGCCTATCCGATCCATGCCTTCGGCTTCATGATCGCGGGCGCCGCCATCCGCCATGTGCCCGCCACCTCGCCGGAGGAATATCTCTCCAAGATCGGCGTCGCCACGCGCCATTCGGTGCCGTCGCCGCTGGCGATGGTGGTGAATTATCCGTCCAATCCCACGGCGCAGGTGGTGGGGCTGGATTTCTACAAGGAGGTCATCAAGTTCGCCAAGAAGCACGAGATCTGGGTGCTGAGCGATCTGGCCTATGCCGACATCTATTTCGACGACGCCAATCCGCCGCCTTCCATTCTGCAGGTGGACGGCGCCAAGGACATCGCCATCGAATTCCAGTCCTTGTCCAAGACCTATTCCATGCCGGGCTGGCGCATGGGCTTTGCGGCGGGCAATGAAAAGCTGATCGGCGCCTTGGCGCGCATCAAGTCGTATCTGGATTACGGCGCCTTCACGCCCATCCAGGTTGCCGCCGCAGCCGCGCTGAACGGGCCGCAGAATATCGTCGACGAAATCCGCGCCGTCTATAAATCGCGCCGTGACGTGCTGGTGAAAAGCATGGCCCAGGCTGGCTGGGACATCCCCGCGCCGTCAGCCTCCATGTTCGCCTGGGCGCCGGTGCCGGAAAAATACCGTGAACTCGGCTCAATGGAATTCGCCAAGGACCTGCTGATCCATGCCAAGGTGGCGGTGTCGCCGGGCATCGGCTTTGGCGAGTATGGCGAAGGCTATGTGCGGGTGGCGCTGGTGGAGAATGAGCACCGCATCCGCCAGGCGGCGCGCAATGTGAAGAAGTTCCTGCAAGCGGGCACCAACATGGCGCCCACCGAGCCGCCCGGCAAAAAGAAGCTGGCTGCGGCGAAATGAGCAACCCGTTTCGGATCGCCATCGCCGGGCTTGGCACGGTGGGCGGCGGCGTGGTCAAGGCGCTGGCCGCGCGGGGTGATGAACTGTCCCGGCGCGCCGGACGGACCTTGGCTCTGACAGCCGTATCGGCACGCGACAAAAACAAGGCACGCGGCTTTGATCTGCCGGGCTGGACTGATGATCCGCTGTCACTGGCCAGGGGCGATGCCGACCTGGTGGTGGAACTGATCGGCGGCGACGAGGGCATCGCCCGCGCGCTGGTCGAAACCGCGCTGGCAAACGGCAAGCATGTGGTGACCGCCAACAAGGCGCTGCTGGCCAGGCATGGCAGGGCGCTGGCCGACCTGGCCGAAAGCAAGGGCGTCACCCTGAAATTCGAAGCGGCTGCCGCCGGCGGGATTCCCATCGTCAAGGCGCTGCGCGAGGGCCTGATCGCCCATGGCGTGGACGCGGTGAAAGGCATTCTCAACGGCACCTGCAATTACATCCTCACCGAAATGGAAAGCTCGGGCCGCTCTTTTGCCGAGGTGCTGAAGGAAGCGCAGGCCAAGGGCTATGCCGAGGCCGACCCGACGCTGGACGTGGGCGGCGGCGACACCGCCCACAAACTTGCTTTGCTGGCCAGCGTCGCGTTCGGCACCGCGCCGAACTTCGATGCCATCTCGGTGGAAGGCATCGAGCATATCACCGCCGACGATATCGCCTTCGCCAGCGAGTTCGGTTTTCGCATCAAGCTGCTGGGCGTTGCCCGCCGGGTTGGTGATGCCATCGACCAGAAAGTCCATCCGGCGATGGTCAAGGTGCGAACCCCGCTCGCCAATGTCAGCGGCGCCGCCAATGGCGTGATGGTGGATGCCGGTGAGGCGGGATCGTTCTTCTTTTCCGGGCGCGGCGCGGGCGAGGCGCCCACCGCCAGCGCCGTGATCGCCGACATCGTCGAAGCGGCCAGCGGTGCGGTCAGCCCGGTGTTCGGACGGCCTGCCGCGAGCCTCTTGCCCCTCAAGCCCGCCGACGGCAAGGCGGCGATTTCGCCCTGGTATCTGCGCTTCGAGGTTCTGGACGTGCCGGGCGTTCTGGCGGCCATTGCCGGCAATCTGGCGGACGCGGGGGTTTCCATCGAAAGCATGATCCAGCGCGTGCGCGCGCCGGGTGCCCCCGTCGCAATTGTCATGATTACCCATGAAACTTCACAGGCTTGCGTGGAGCGCGCCTTGAAGGCCATCGGGCCTTCCGACAAGGTGCGAGCCCGCCCATGCATGATTCCCATGGAAGCGGCTTAAAGAAGAAAAAATGACATGACCCAGATCAAGCCGCCAGCACAGGTCAAGCCGCTCGACCGCGCCTTCGCGCTGGAAGCAGTGCGCGTCACCGAAGCCGCCGCCATAGCGGCTTACGCCGAAATCGGGCGCGGCAACGAGCACCAGGCCGACCATGCCGCGGTGGAAGCGATGCGCGCCGCCTTCAACCGGTTGCCGATCGACGGCACCGTGGTGATCGGCGAGGGCGAGCGCGATGAAGCGCCCATGCTGTTCATTGGCGAGAAAGTCGGGCAGGGCGGATTGTCGGTGGACATCGCGCTGGACCCGCTGGAAGGCACCACCCTGACCGCCAAGGCGATGGCCAATGCGCTGGCGGTGATGGCAATGGCCGAGCCGGGCACCATGCTGAACGCGCCCGACACCTACATGGACAAGATCGCAATCGGTCCCGGCCACAAGGAAGGCGTGGTCGACCTGGACGCCGAACCCGGTGACAATATCAACGCCATCGCCAGGGCCAAGGGCATAAAGCCTGGCGAAGTCACGGCGCTGGTGATGGATCGTCCCCGCCACGAGGCGCTGATCGCCAAGATCCGCAAGGCCGGCGCCAAGGTGAAACTGATCACCGACGGCGATGTCGCCGGCGTGATCGAGACAACCGATGCGGCGACGGGCGTGGATATCTATATGGGCCTGGGCGGCGCGCCGGAAGGCGTGCTGGCCGCGGCGGCGCTGCGCTGCATCGGCGGCCAGATGCAGGGGCGCCTGGTGTTCCGCAATGACGACGAACGCGCCCGCGCCGCCAAGTGGGGCGTCACCGACCTGACCCGCAAATACAGCCTGCACGATCTGGTGGCGGGCGATGTGGTGTTTTCGGCCACCGGCGTCACCGACGGCTCGATGCTGCGCGGCGTGCACCGGGACGGCGATTTCATCACCACCGAAAGTGTGGTGATGCGTTCGGCCACCGGCACCGTGCGCTGGATCAGGGCGCGGCATCGCCGCGTGCAGGCGAGTTGAGCGAAGCAGCCGCATTCGGCGTCGCACGTTCCTTTTCGGGCCGCCGCTGGCTGCTGAAACCAGTGGATCAGGAGATCGAGCGTGAATTGCTGCGCGAGATTTCGCCGACGCTTTCCCGGCTGTTGGCCTTGCGCGGCATCACCGTGAAAGACGCCGCCGACTATCTGGCGCCCAAGCTAAGGAATTTGCTGCCCGATCCCGATATCCTCAAGGACATGCCCGCCGCCGTGGAGCGGGTCAGCGGCGCGCTGCTCTCGGGCGAGAAGATTGCGGTGTTCGGCGACTATGACGTGGACGGCTCGACGTCGGCGGCGCTGCTGTCGGATTTTCTCACCGCCCTGGGCGCCGCGCCGCGTGTCTATATTCCCGACCGCATGACCGAAGGCTATGGCCCATCGCCGGCCGCGATGAAGGCGCTTGCCGCCGAAGGCATGACGCTGGTGATCACCGTGGATTGCGGCGCCGCCGCCATTGCCGCGCTGGAAGAAGCAAAGACGCTGGGCATGGATGTGGTGGTGCTGGACCATCACCGGGTCGAGGCATCGCCGCCGGCACTGGCCCATGTCAATCCCAACCAGCCCGGCGACACATCGGGACTTGGCCATCTGTGCGCGGCGGGCGTGAGCTTTCTGTTTCTGGTGGCGCTCAACCGGCATCTGCGCGCCAGCGGCTTTTACGAAGAGCGCAGCATCGCCGAACCGGACCTGCGGCTGTTCCTCGATCTCGTCGGCCTGGCCACCATCTGCGATGTGGTCCCGCTGAACGGCGTCAACAGGGCCTTTGTCCGTTTCGGGCTGGGGCAGATTTCCACCTTGTCGCGCCCCGGCCTGGCCGCACTGGCGGGAGTCGCGGGAGCGAAAGGTCCGTTCACGCCCTATCACCTTGGCTATGTCTTTGGGCCGCGCATCAATGCCGGGGGGCGTGTGGGGCGCTCGTCCCTTGGTGTCGATCTCCTGACGGCGCGCGAGCCGGATAAGGCGAATGACTTTGCCGCACAGCTCGAGCTGCACAACAAGGAACGCCAGGCGATCGAGAAGCTCATCCTGGAAGAAGCCATTGCCCAGGGCGCGCTTCAGGCCAATGCGCCGTTCATTCTGGTGTCCGGTGACGGATGGCATCCCGGCGTGGTCGGCATCGTGGCGGGACGGCTGAAGGAGCGTTTCGGAAAGCCCGCCTTTGTCGCCGGTTTTGAAGGCGGCATGGGGCGCGGTTCGGCCCGCTCGATTCCGGGCATTGATCTGGGCGGCATCATCCGCGCCGCAGCCGAGGCCAAGGTGATCGAATATGGCGGCGGCCATGCCATGGCGGCGGGCTTCTCGCTGATGTCCGGCCAGATCGAGGGCTTTCGCAAATTCATCGAAAACCAGTTCAGCGGCACCGGGCCGGCATTGGCGGCGGCCAACGACCTGAATCTGGATGCGGTCTCGTCCCCGGCAGGGGCCAATATCGCATTGGTGCAGGAGATCGCCGCGGCCGGACCCTTTGGGGCGGGCAATCCCGACCCCCTGCTGGCCCTGCCGGACGTCCGTGTCGCCTTCGCCGACATTGTCGGCAAGGCGCATGTGAAACTGAGGCTGGGTGGGGGCGACGGCACCATGCTGGACGCCATCGCCTTCAGGGCCGTCGGAACGCCCCTGGGGGACGGGTTGCTGGCGTCCCGGGGCAGGACCATCCATGCCGCCGGACGGCTGCGGCAGGACGACTGGAACGGCCGTATCCGGGTCCAGCTGGAAATCGAAGACGCGGCCCCCGCAACCGCCTGATTTTCAGTTGCAAAAGCCATTTTTGGCCGGTAAACCCCGCCGTCCGGTAGCGCCCTTCGTCTATCGGTTAGGACTCAGGATTTTCATTCCTGCAAGGGGGGTTCGACTCCCCCAGGGCGCACCATTTCTTTGCCCGCAGGTGCAGGCAAAGAACTTCCAAACCACATGCTCAATCCAGAATGTTCGGCGTCACCAGCGCAGATAGTTGGTTCAGCGATTCCTGCCAGCCGAGATAGCAGGCTTCCACCGGGATCACTGCCGGGATGCCGGACTGCTCGATATGAATCTCGGTGCCGACCAAAACCGGCTTGAGGGTGACGGTCACGGTCATGGTTCCGGGCAGGTTTGGGTCGTCGAAACGGTCGGTGTAGCGGATGCGCTCACCTGGCACGAGTTCGAGATACTCGCCGCCGAAGGAATGGGAATTGCCGGTGGTGAAATTGCGGAACGCCATGTGGAAGGTGCCGCCGACGTTTGCGTGGAACTTGTCCACGGTGCAGGTGAAGCCGCTGGGCGGCAGCCATTTGGCCAGGGCATCGGATTCGATGAAGGCCCGGTAGACTTTTTCGGGCCGGGTGGCGAGCACGCGGTGCAGCCGGACGGTGTTCTCGGACATGGGTCACTCCTTCATGTGGGGTCTTGTACCTCATTTAAGACGCAGGACGGGCGTGTCATCCGACAACCGCCCGCCCGACATTTTGGGGGAACGCCCGTCTGGCGGGTTGTGCCGGGGCCGGGCCTGACAGACGCGCCGGGTTCGGCTATCTGGACCCCATGGACCTTCACAGTCTTTTTGAACTGGCCACGGGATCGTTCGCCCAGGGCGATCTCATAAGGGCCGAGCGGGGCTTTCTGGAACTGCTGGCGCTTCAGCCGGGCAATGCCCAAATCCGCCATCCGCTGGGCGTCACGCTTGCCCATCAGGGCCGTACCGCCGAAGCCCTGGACATGATCGCGGCCGCCGCCGCCAGCAGGCCGGACGATCCGGACATCCTGCTGGATTATGGCGTGGTATTGCGCGAATCCGGCCGTTTCGACGAAGCCCTGGCCGCCTTCGATCATGCGCTGGCGGTGCAGCCGGGCAATGCCGATCTGGTCAAGCTGCGTGGTGACACGCTGGTGTCGCTGAAGCGCGCCGACGAAGCCCTGGTCTGCTATGACCAGATACTCGCCTTTCGGCCCAATACCGCCATGCTGCAGCACTGCCGCGGCAATGCCTTGCGCGCCCTGGGCCGCCATGACGAAGCGGTCGCCAGTTTTGACCGCGCTTTGGCGCTGGAGCCCGATTTCACCCCGGTGCTGTATGACCGGGGCACGTCGCTGGCCGCCCGTCACCGGATCGCCGAATGGTTCGCGGGATTTGAAGGATTCTTCAATAGATGGAAGGCGGCCGAGACCTGGTCGGCGGTGGGCCATGAGCCGCCCCCGCCGCACAAGGCGCAGCATGGGGCGGAGCAGGCCGCCTATCTTCAGGAAGCGCGCATCGCCGTCTCCGGCAAGCGCCCGCATATCGAGGGCGGTGCGCGAATTTCCGGCCCCGCCATCAATTCCGCCAATGCGCTGGCCGCCGGGGCCGCCTGGCGCGACAACAGGCCCCAGATTGTCGTGATCGACAATCTGCTGACCGCCGAAGCGCTGGAGGCCATGCGGCGCTATTGCTGGGGCTCTGACATGTGGCGCAGCGCCTACGATCCCGGCTATATTGGCGCATTCCCGGAAAGCGGCTTTGCCGCGCCGCTGCTGGCCCAGATCGTGGAGGAATTCCGC
>CANKIV010000127.1 GCA_947482125.1 Alphaproteobacteria bacterium | reverse complement strand
TAAAAGCCGTCTGCATGGAAAGCGAAATTGCCCGCCGCGATGTCGCCCATCAACGCCACCTGGCCGGCATTGGACACGCTGTCAAAGGCGGTGCTGACCTCGCCCGACGGTGCGCCCGGCAGGGCGAGCGGAATGCGGTTGTTGATGGCATTGACCACGCCACCAATCGCCTGGCTGCCATAGCGCAAGGTTGCCGCGCCACGCACCACTTCGATGCTGCGTGATGACAAGGGATCGATCGGCACGCCATGATCCGGCCCGATATCAGAGGCATCCGAACTGCTGGTGCCGTCTTCCAGCACCCGCACCCGGCTGGCATCCATGCCGCGAATGACGGGGCGGCTGGAGCCGGAGGAAAATCCGGACCCGCTGACACCGGGGATGTTGGCCAGCGCATCGGCCAGGGTGGCCCCGCCGCTGCGCAGGATCTGTTTGGCATCCACGCTGGCGGGAATGGAAACCAGATCGTCGGCGCTGTTGTGGATTGGCGAGGCGGTAACCACCACGCTTTCAACGGAATGAACCTGGGCCACAGCGGGACCAGTGAGGGCGATGGCGGCAATGCCGGCCATGAATGCAGAGCGTTGCATAGAGCGAACTTTCAAAATGGAATATGCACGCCGTCCGGCGTGCGAAGGCGGCCTTCAGGCCGCGCGCGAAATGAGAATGTCGCCTAGCGGCGCGGTGGCGCGCGGCTTTGCCAGCCGAAGGCCGATGCCGTGGCATCGGCGAAGAAAGATATTGGCGCCAGACCAGCGGTGACGAAGCTGACGCTGGCGAAAAGGGCGAAGCTCGCCGGCGCGACAAAGACGCCGGCATGCACCAGCTCCTGGCACAACCGGCAGCTGCCCAGGTCCACCGGATCGATGCTCTTGGACGGGGCGGGAATATTGTCGGCCGCCGCCAGCGCCGCCGCCGGCTTGGTGTAGTGATGCAGATGGGTCTGAACCGCGAAGCCCTGAAGGAAGAAGGCCAGCAGCGCGAACAGCGTGATGAACCGCCGTGTGGCGGGCTGTTTCAGGGCAAGGCTGGCGGCGATTGACCGGACCATGGCCTTTTCGCGGGTTGGTTCCGAACCAACGGTAGGCAGATTGATCCGTGGACGCAACCGGACAGGACTCCAGGCCGCGCATGGCAAAAGCGCGCACGGCGCAGCGCGGATGGTGCGTCAAGGCCTTCAACATCTGAAGCCGGGCGGGCAGGGGTGCGCCGGCCACACCGCGCTCGAACCAGCGCAGCGCGCCCGCGATGCAGCCGTCCGCCGCCAGAACGCAGGCATAGTTGTGGGCGCCGCGAAAATCGCCGCTTTCCGCCGCCAGCCGGTAGCAGTTGCACGCCGCTTCGCGGTCAACCGCCGTGCCCCAGCCATTCTCGAAGCAGCGGCCCAGCAGGTTTTGGGCTTCAGCATTGCCGCCGCCGGCCGCGCTGAGAAAACAGGCAAAGGCGGCGCGCCGGTCGCTGGCCAGGCCGTCGCCTGTCAAAAGCATCCGTCCCAGCTTCAGTTGGGCCTCGACCAGACCGCAAGCGGCTGCGGCTTCCAGCCAGTCGGCGGCGTCATCCCCGCCCAAAGCCTGGCCGAGTTCCGCGCTGGTCATCGCGCTTAAAGCCTGAACCCGCCAGGGCTGGGCCGGGGTGGTGTGGAGAAAGTGAAGGTCGCCCATATAGGTATTCTCCATACGATAATGCGTCTCATTAGCGTAAATACCCTACCGCTCGGCCGGCTGGTGGTCAATGAGAGTGACTCGCAAATATTGGCCGCCACATCTCTTAAAAATCCCTGCCTTTCCTTTCTTGACCCCCCGTACCGTGGTGGGTATAAGCCGCCACCTTCCAGGGCAGGCCGTCTGCGGAAAAAACCGCAAAAACGCTGTTGGGAAGCCAGTTTAAAGAGCTTTAGACGCGCGACTCAGGGCCAAAACCCTCAGTCCTCCGCAAGTTCGGAACGAGGCAAAGGCTTCGCGTCCGGTTTTTGATTTTCGTTCATCCGTGCGGCCGCGCGGACGACAAAAGGGAAGTGGGAATGCCGACAGTCAATCAGCTCATTCGCAAGCCGCGCGGCGTCAAGGCCAAGCGCAACAAGGTTCCGGCCCTGCAGCAGTGCCCGCAGAAGCGCGCCGTCTGCACGCGCGTCTATACGACGACGCCGAAGAAGCCGAACTCCGCGCTGCGCAAGGTTGCCAAGGTGCGCCTGACCAACGGTTTCGAAGCGCTGACCTACATCCCGGGCGAAGGCCATAACCTGCAGGAGCACAGCGTCGTGCTGATCCGCGGCGGCCGCGTGAAGGACCTTCCCGGCGTTCGCTATCACATCATCCGCGGCGTGCTCGACACCCAGGGTGTGAAGGACCGCAAGAAGCGCCGCTCGCTCTATGGCGCCAAGCGTCCGAAGTAAGGAGATATAGATGTCCCGCCGCCACCGCGCCGAACGCCGCGAAATTACCCCCGACGCCAAGTTTGGCGATCTGGTTCTCGCCAAGTTCATGAACTCCCTGATGTATGACGGCAAGAAGTCCGCCGCCGAAGGCATCATCTACGGCGCCTTCGACACCATCGCCTCCAAGACCAAGCAGGATCCGCTGGTCGTTTTCCACGAAGCCCTTCGCAACGTTTCGCCGGCGCTTGAAGTGCGCTCGCGCCGCGTCGGCGGTGCCACCTACCAGGTGCCGGTCGAAGTGCGCACCGACCGTTCGCGCGCGCTCGCCATCCGCTGGCTGATCACCGCCGCGCGCGGCCGCAACGAACCCACCATGCAGGGCCGCCTGTCGGGCGAACTGATGGATGCCGCCAACAATCGCGGCAGCGCCGTCAAGAAACGCGAAGACACCCACAAGATGGCCGACGCCAACCGCGCCTTCTCGCATTATCGCTGGTAACGGACTTCCAAAATGGCTCGCACGACCCCGCTCAATATGTATCGCAACATCGGCATTGCCGCGCACATCGATGCCGGCAAGACGACCACGACTGAGCGCATTCTCTATTATACCGGCAAGAGCCACAAAATCGGCGAAGTCCATGACGGCGCCGCCACCATGGATTTCATGGAGCAGGAGCAGGAGCGCGGCATCACCATCACGTCCGCCGCGACGACCTGCTACTGGAAAGATCACCGCATCAACATCATCGACACGCCTGGTCACGTCGACTTCACCATTGAAGTCGAGCGTTCCATGCGCGTGCTGGACGGCGCCGTCGCCGTGTTCGACGCCGTTGCCGGCGTGGAGCCCCAGTCCGAAACCGTGTGGCGTCAGGCCGACAAGTATCACGTGCCGCGCATCTGCTTCGTCAACAAGATGGACCGCACCGGTTCCAACTTTCAGCGTTGCGTCGACATGATGATTGACCGTCTGGGCACCCGCCCGATGATCATCACCTGGCCGATCGGCGGCGAAGCCGATTTCAAGGGCATCATCGACATCGTCAAGATGAAGGCGCTGGTCTGGCATGACGAGCAGCTGGGCGCGAAGTTCGACGAAGTTGAAATCCCCGCCGAGTATGCCGACAAGTGCGCCGAGCTGCGTTCCGCGCTGGTCGAAATGGCCGTCGAAATGGACGACGCCGCCATGGAAGCCTATCTGGAAGGCACCGAGCCGTCCTACGACGATCTCCAGAAGATGATCCGCAAGGGCACCATGGAGTTTAAGTTCGTGCCGGTGATGTGCGGCTCGGCCTTCAAGAACAAGGGCGTGCAGCCCTTGCTCGACGCCGTTGTCGCCTATCTGCCGTCGCCGCTCGACATTCCGCCGCTGACCGGCATCGTTCCGGGCACCGACAAGGAAGTGCCGCGTCCGCCGGATGACAAGGCACCGTTCGCCGGTCTGGCGTTCAAGATCATGGACGACCCCTTTGTCGGTTCGATCACTTTCGTGCGCGTCTATTCGGGCACTGTTACCTCGGGCACCGGCGTGCTGAATTCGGTGAAGGACAAGACCGAGCGCGTCGGCCGCATGTTGTTGATGCATGCGAACAGCCGCGAAGACGTCAAGGAAGCCAATGCCGGCGACATCGTTGCCTTTGCCGGCCTTAAGCTGACCACCACCGGCGAGACGCTGTGCGATCCCAATGATCCGGTGATCCTGGAAAAGATGGAATTCCCCGATCCCGTCATCGAAGTGGCGATCGAGCCCAAGACCAAGGCCGACCAGGAAAAGATGGGCATGGCGCTGGTGCGTCTGGCCCAGGAAGATCCGTCTTTCCGCGTTTCGACCGATCAGGAATCCGGCCAGACCATCCTCAAGGGCATGGGCGAACTGCATCTGGAAATTAAGGTCGACATCCTCAAGCGCACCTACAAGGTCGACGCCAATGTCGGCGCGCCGCAGGTGGCCTATCGCGAGACGCTGTCGAAGCCGTTGTCGATCAAGTACACCCACAAGAAGCAGACCGGCGGTTCGGGCCAGTTCGCCGAAGTGACCATCGAATTCGAACCGCTGGAGCCGGGTTCGGGCTTCGTGTTCGAAAACGACGTTGTCGGCGGCGCCATCCCGAAGGAATTCATTCCGGCGGTCGAGAAGGGCCTGAAGACCCAGAAGGAATCCGGCTTGCTCGCCGGCTTCCCGGTGATCGACTTCAAGGCCAAGCTGGTCGACGGCAAGTATCACGAAGTCGACTCCAACGCGCTGACCTTCGACATCGCTGCCCGCGCGGCGTTCCGCGAGCTGGCCAGCAAGGGCGCCGTCAAGCTGCTCGAGCCGGTGATGAAGGTCGAGGTCGTTACCCCTGAGGATTTCCTCGGCGGCGTGATCGGCGATCTTAACAGCCGTCGCGGCCAGGTGCAGGGCACCGACAGCCGCGGCAACGCCCAGGTCGTAACCGCCATGGTGCCGCTCGCCAACATGTTCGGCTACATCAATACGCTGCGCTCCATGTCGCAGGGCCGCGCGCAGTATTCGATGACGTTCGATCATTACGAGCAGGTGCCGCAGGCGATCGCGGACGAAGTCAAAGCCAAATACGCTTAAGTTGAGAATTCAGGAGAAGAACAATGGGTAAGGCCAAGTTTGAACGTAACAAGCCGCACTGCAACATTGGCACGATTGGCCATGTTGACCATGGCAAGACGTCGCTGACGGCGGCGATCACGAAGGTGCTTGCGGAGACGGGCGGCGCGACGTTCACGGCGTATGACCAGATCGACAAGGCGCCGGAAGAGAAGGCGCGCGGCATCACGATTTCGACCGCGCATGTCGAGTATGAGACCAAGGCGCGCCACTATGCGCACGTCGACTGCCCCGGCCATGCCGACTATGTGAAGAACATGATCACGGGCGCCGCCCAGATGGACGGCGGCATTCTTGTCGTTTCGGCCTCGGACGGCCCGATGCCCCAGACCCGCGAGCACATCCTGCTTGCCCGCCAGGTCGGCGTGCCGGCGCTGGTGGTGTTCATGAACAAGTGCGACATGGTCGACGATCCGGAACTTCTGGATCTGGTCGAGATGGAAGTGCGCGAGCTGCTGTCGTCCTACCAGTTCCCGGGCGACGACATTCCGATCATCCGTGGTTCGGCGCTGATGGCGCTGGAAAACAAGAGCCCGGAACTGGGCCATGACGCGATCCTGAAGCTGATGGAAGCGGTGGACAGCTACATCCCGCAGCCGGAACGCCCGATCGACCAGCCGTTCCTGATGCCGATCGAAGACGTGTTCTCGATCTCGGGCCGCGGCACCGTGGTGACCGGCCGTGTCGAACGCGGCATCGTGAAGGTTGGCGAGGAAGTCGAGATCATCGGCATCAAGCCGACGTCGAAGACGACCGTCACGGGCGTTGAAATGTTCCGCAAGCTTCTGGACCAGGGCCAGGCGGGCGACAATATCGGCGCGCTTCTGCGCGGCATTGAGCGCGAAGGCATCGAGCGCGGCCAGGTTCTGGCCAAGCCGGGCAGCGTCACGCCGCACACGGTGTTCGTGGCCGAAGCCTACATCCTGACCAAGGACGAGGGCGGCCGTCATACCCCGTTCTTCGCGAACTACCGTCCGCAGTTCTACTTCCGCACCACCGACGTGACGGGCATCGTCAAGCTGCCGGAAGGCACGGAGATGGTTATGCCGGGCGACAACATCTCGGTGGAAGTCGAGCTGATCGTGCCGATCGCGATGGAAGAAAAGCTGCGTTTCGCCATCCGCGAAGGCGGACGTACCGTCGGCGCCGGCGTCGTCGCAAAGATTATCAAGTAAGGACTGCCGCGACCGGCACCAGCGCCGGCCGCGGATCATAGTTTAGGAGTGTAGCTCAGCTGGTAGAGCATCGGTCTCCAAAACCGAGGGTCGTGGGTTCGAGTCCCCCCGCTCCTGCCACTGTTGAAGAGTTGAAATGGTTGATGTGACGAAAAAGGCTGTGATCGAAGCGGACGCGGAAGCGCCCGTGGTGCGCCGTCGCGCCTCTCCGATGCAGTTCCTGCAGGAAGTGCGTCGCGAGGCGTCGAAGATCACATGGC
Source organism: Alphaproteobacteria bacterium (assembly GCA_947482125.1). Taxonomy (GTDB): domain Bacteria; phylum Pseudomonadota; class Alphaproteobacteria; order Micropepsales; family Micropepsaceae; genus Rhizomicrobium. The sequence continues at coordinate 587 of CANKIV010000127.1, read as the reverse complement.
CGAGCTGGAAGGAAACCTGGCTCACCACCGTGATGGTGTTCATCATGGTGGCGCTCACCATGGTGTTCTTCTTTTTCGTGGACAGTGTGCTTGCCTATGGCGAGCGCCTTTTGATCGGGGCCGCATAATGAGCGAAGCCGGAACCCAGGCACACGCGGATGCCAGGTGGTACATCGTCCACACCTACTCGAATTTCGAGAAGAAGGTGTCGGAGGAAATCCGCCGCCAGGCCAAACTGCAGGACCTCGAGGAATTCGTCGCCGAAGTGATCGTGCCGACGGAAGACGTGATCGAGGTGCGCCGCGGCCAGAAGGTCAATTCCGAGCGCAAGTTCCTGCCGGGCTATGTGCTGCTGCATGCCAAGCTCACGGACGAGGTCTATCACCTGGTCAAGAACGTCGCGAAGGTGACGGGCTTCCTGGGCCAGAACAACAAGCCGATGCCGCTGCGCCAGGGCGAAGTGGACCGTATCCTGAATCAGGTGACGGAAGGCGCGGAGCATCCCAAGTCCACCATCTCTTTCGAAATCGGCGAGCAGGTGCGGGTCGCGGACGGCCCCTTCACCTCCTTCACCGGCACGGTGGAAG
>CANKIV010000126.1 GCA_947482125.1 Alphaproteobacteria bacterium | reverse complement strand
AGCATGCGGTCGGCTTCGTCGATCACCAGGATATTGACCTGGCTCAGCAACAGGCGGCCGCGGTTGAAATGGTCCATCAAGCGGCCGGGCGTGGCGATCAGCACATCGACGCCGCGGTCCAGCTTCTTGATCTGCTCGTCCATCGCGGTGCCGCCGATCAGCAGGGCATGGGTCAGCTTGGAGTATTTGCTGTAGCGATCGAAATTCTCGGACACCTGGTCGGCCAGCTCGCGGGTGGGTTCCAGCACCAGGGCGCGCGGCATGCGGGCCTTGGCGCGGCCCTTGGAGAGCATCTCGATCATCGGCAGGGTAAAGCTGGCGGTCTTGCCGGTGCCGGTCTGGGCAATGCCGATCATGTCGCGCCGCTGCAGCGCCACCGGGATGCCCTGCGCTTGAATAGCAGTAGGGGTGGTGTAGCCGCTGTCGGCCACCGCCTTGAGGATTTCGGGGGAGAGTCCCAGGCCTTCAAAGCCGCCGACGCCGCTTTCGGCGCTGGCAACGGCCTGCTCAGATTGCTCTGTGGATTCAATAACTTCGTCTAGTCCGGCTTCCGCGCCGGAGATCGTCACACTGGTCGTAGCACGCTCCTGAAAAAGGGGCGCGACGTGTGGCGCCCATGGCCGGCGGCCCGAATGGCGGCCGACTCTTATCGCAGTGCAAAATAGGGATATTCCTCGAAAATGCAAGATATCCCTGTATTTTGGGGTTTGGCGGGGAACTTGGCGGACAAATGGGCAGGATATGGGGATTGGCGGCGCTGGTCGTCGCGGTCTGGCTGCTCGCGGTCTATGCCCAGTCGCGTCCCGCGCCGCTGGGGCTGGATGCACCGGCAACGCAATTTTCCGCTGCCCGGGCCGACGCGGTATTAGGCCGGCTGTTGGGCGATCAGCAGCCGCGCCCGGCGGGCTCCACCGCCAATGCCGCCTTTCGCGAACGGCTGCTGAAAGAATTGTCCGGTCTGGGCGTGGTTGCCCGCAGCCACACCAGCATGAGCTGCAGCAGCGCGGAACGCTATGGCGTCATTGCCTGTGCCAGCGTCACCAACATTGTCGCCGGCGTCTCACCGGGGTCGGGCAAGCAGGTGTTGCTGATGGCGCATATGGATTCCGTGGGCGCCGGGCCGGGGGCGGGCGACGATGCCTCGGGTGTCGCCACCATTCTGGAAGCCATCCGCGCGTTGAAGGCGCGTGGCCTGAACGGCGAGCATCCCATCGTGGCGCTGTTCACCGATGGCGAGGAAAGCGGGTTGCTGGGGGCGTCAGCTTTCCTGCGCGAACCCTTGCGCGCCGCAAAGACGGGTGTGGTCATCAATGTCGAGGCGCGGGGCAACCAGGGTGTCAGCTATCTGTTCCAGACCAGCCCCGGCGATTCCAGACTGGTTGATCTTTATGCGCGCAGCGTGCCGAACTTCGCCGCCTCCTCGCTCTATGCCGAGATTTACAAGCGGCTGCCCAATGACACCGATCTGTCGCCTTTCCTGGCGGCGGGCGTGACCTCCTACAATTTCGCCTTCATCGGCAATCAGGCGCACTATCACACCCCGCTCGACAGGCGCGAAAATATCGACCCGCGCAGCCTGCAACAGCATGGCGACAATCTGCTGGAATTGGCCGACGCGCTGAGCCACGCCGACTATGAAGATCTGAAGGGCGAGAACGCGATCTACCTGGACGTGCTGGGGCGCTGGCTGCCACGTCTGCCGCAAAGCTGGGGCCTGCCTTTGTCGCTGGGGGGCTTCGCCATGATTGCACTGGCGGGGTTCCTGACCCGGCGGGAGCGGCGCGAGATACGCCGGCCCCTGCTGGCCTTCCTGATGCCGCCACTGTTGCTGGCGGGCGCTGTCGGCGTGGGCTTTGTGCTGCATAGCCTGTCCGCCTGGATTTCCGGCCAGGCAGATCCATCCTTTGCCCATCCGGTTTACCTGCGTCTGGCACTGGCCTTCGGGGCCTTTGCCGTGGCGGTGCTGACCGCGCGGGTTGCTGGGCCGATATCGGGCTGGCGGTGGTTCGCCGGGCTTGCCATTGTCTGCGCCATCTGGGCGCCGGGCCTTGCGCCTTATTTTCTGTTCCCTGTGCTGATCGCCGCGCCCTTGCTGCTGGTAACGGTACGCGGCGGACGGGGGTTCGCGCTGACTGTGTCGGCGCTGGCGGGACTGGTGATCTGGCTCAGCCTCAATGCCGCAACCGAGCCGCTCATGGGTCTGAAGGTGCATGTGCTGTTCACCGTCACCGCGGCTTTCGCGCTGATCGCGCTGTTGCCCCTGTTGGCCCGAGGAAAACAGCGCGGCTGGGGATTGTCCGTGGCGCTCTCGATGCTGCTGGCGATCGGGTTTGCGGTGACGGCCGGATTGCAGCCCGCTTACAGCAGCGCCGCACCCGAACGGCTCAATCTGGGCTATGCCGAGCTGGACGGCAAAGCCAGCTGGCTGGCCGATCCGGTGAGCCGCCTGCCGGAGGCCTTGCGCGCCGCTGCCAATTTTTCGGCTACGCCGCAGCGCCTGCTGGAGACAGCCTATGTCGCGCCGGCCGGTGTGGCGCGGCATCCCGCGCCAACCGCAGTGGTATCGCGCAGTGGCGACACCGTCACCCTCGATCTGAAAGCGGCTGGCGATAGCGTCATGCTGGCGGTGCCGGCGGAAGCGAAGTTGCAAGCCCTGACGCTCGCAGGCGTAACCACGCCCGCCTCCGGCCAGCGGGTAGTCATCATCTGTAGTACGCCCGACTGTTCGAACGCTCGCATCACCCTGAAGCTGGGATCACCGGATGCGGCAAGCCTGCTTCTCCTGGCGCAGCGGCGCGGCTTGCCGCCGGAAGGCGCGAAACTGCTGAAGGCGCGTCCCGCCGAAGCGGTGCCGTCACGGGGCGGTGACCGCACCGTCCTGGCGGCGCGGATCGCGGTGCCGGCGCAGTAGGCTTAGATGTCGACCGCTTCCTTGGCGAATTCGGCGTTCTCCTGGATGAACTGGAAGCGCAGTTCCGGTTTCTTGCCCATCAACCGCTCGAACAGGTTTTCGGTGTGCTTGGCGTCGTCGCTGGGGATGTGAACCTGCAACAGGGTGCGGTGGCCCGGGCGCATGGTGGTTTCCTTCAGCTGCGACGCCATCATTTCGCCCAGGCCCTTGAAGCGCGACACTTCCACCTTGGCCCCGGCGCGGAATTCCTTTTTCAGGATGCGTTCGCGGTCGGCATCGTCGCGGGCATAGATGGTCTTGCCGCCCTGGGTCAGGCGGTAGAGCGGCGGCATGGCGAGAAACAGATGGCCTCCGGTGATCAGTTCCGGCATCTCGCGATAGAAGAAGGTCAGCAGCAGCGAGGCGATATGGGCGCCGTCGACATCGGCGTCCGTCATGATGATGATGCGCTGATAGCGCAGATCGGCCTGGCGGTATTTGGCGCCGGTGCCGCAGCCCAGCGCCTGCACCAGGTCCGACAATTCCTGGTTCTGCTGCAGCTTGCCGGCGGCCGCGCTGGCGACGTTCAGGATCTTGCCGCGCAGGGGCAGGATCGCCTGGGTGTTGCGGTCGCGCGCCTGCTTGGCGCTACCGCCGGCGCTGTCGCCTTCCACCAGGAATATTTCGGTGCCTTCCGCCGAGTCGCGCGAACAATCCGCCAGCTTGCCCGGCAGGCGCAGCTTGCGGGTCGCCGTCTTGCGCTGCGTCTCTTTTTCCTGCCGTTTCTTCAGCCGGTCTTCGGCGCTGTCGATCACAAAGCCCAGCAGCCGGTCGGCTTCCGCCGGGCTTTCCGCCAGCCAGTGATCGAAATGATCGCGCACGATATTTTCCACCAGGCGCTGGGCATCGGGCGATGACAGCTTGTCCTTGGTTTGGCCCTGGAATTCCGGCTCGCGGATGAAGATCGACAGCACGGCGCAGGCTGATTCCATCACGTCATCGGCCGTGATCAGGCTGGTCTTGCGATTGTTGACGCGTTCGCCGTGCGCGCGCAGCGCCTTCGTCAGGGCGTTGCGCAGGCCCTGTTCATGGGTGCCGCCCTGATGGGTGGGAATGGTGTTGCAATAGGAACGGGTGAAGGGATCGCGCGATGGTGCCCAGGTTACCGCCCATTCCACCTTGCCCCGGGTGCTCTCTTCTTTCTTTTCCGCCTTCTTGTCTTTCTCGTCCCTCCGTTCCTCGCTGGAGGTAGGCGGCCATTGAAAGATCCTGGTGGTAACGGTCTGGGCCTTGCCGACTTCGCTGCGCAGGAAATCGGACAGGCCGCCGGGAAATTTCAGTACATCCTCGGCCGGGGTTTCGTCCGTGATCAGGGCAGGATCGCAGGTCCAGCGGATTTCCACGCCGCGGAACAGATAGGCCTTGGACTTGGCCATGCGGTGCAGCCGGGCAGGGGAGAATTGCAAATCGCCAAAAATCTTGTGGTCGGGCTTGAATGACGTGATGGTGCCACGGCGGTTGACGGCGCCCAGGTCTTTCAGCTTGCCGATGGCGTGGCCGCGCTCGAAGCGCATCTTGTGGCCGTGCTTGTCACGCGCCACGTCCACTTCCATCCATTCCGACAGGGCGTTGACCACCGAGGCGCCGACGCCGTGCAACCCGCCGGATGTGTCATAGGCCTTGCCGTCGAATTTTCCTCCGGCATGCAGCGTGGTCATGATGACTTCCAGCGCCGACTTGTTCTTGAATTTGGGATGCGGGTCCACCGGGATGCCGCGGCCATTGTCGCGCACCACAAGGACATTGCCGGATTTCAGTTCCAGCTCGATGCGGGTGGCGTGGCCGGCCACCGCTTCGTCCATCGAATTGTCGATGATCTCGGCGGCCAGATGGTGCAAGGCGTTGGCATCGGTGCCGCCGATATACATGCCGGGCCGGCGGCGCACCGGCTCCAGCCCTTCCAGCACTTCTATATCCTTGGCCGTATAGGCCGTGGAGGAAGCGGAGGCTCCGTCCAACAGGTCGGGATTGGTCTTGGCCATGGCGAGCGGTTGTGTTGCGTGAAAGACCATGCGCGAATCGCGCAGGCCCGCCTATTTTTACGTTTTATCAACCATGGAAAGCGAGCCAAAAGGCGGCCCGGAAATGCCGATGAACTTAGTAAATTTTAAGGCGCGGGGCGCGATACTGGCATGTGGGCCGGTTTCGGAAAAAACGCAGCGTGTCATTCTGGGCTTTAGCGACGGACGTTGAGAAGGGCGATGCGCGCGTCCTGAATGCGCAGCTTGCCCTCACGGCCCATGCCATGCGTGCCACCCGCTTCACGGCGCCGCTCTGGGCGCTGCTGGTGGCCTGCCTGTCTTCCGATCTGGTGCCGCCTTTCGGCAATGTAAGCTTCGTCCGCACGCTGTTTCTGCCCCTGGCTGTCGCCGTCGCGGTGGGCCTGACGGCGCTGATGAGCCATGCCTATGAGCGCCACAAGGGTTCCCAGAGCGGGCTGCATTCCTGGTTCCGCTGGTTCCTGGCCACACAAGTGGTCATGAGCATCGCCTGGGGCCTGATGCCATGGCTGTGCTGGGAACCGAACAATCCTGTAAACCACATCTTTCTGGCAGCCTGTGTCATGGCCGTGGTGTCCGCTCTGGTGGTGAGCCGCGGCAGCAACATGGACATGTATCTCGCCAGCCTGGTGCCCATCTCGCTGATGACTTCGGCGCGCTTTCTTACCGGCGGATCGCTGAGCGACGTTGCTATCGGCCTGCTGACGCCGTTCGTCGCTCTTCAGCTGTGGCGCACCGGCCGGCCGCTGGTGCAGCGCATGGCCGAGGACACCCGTCTTCGCTTCCAGGTAGAGGACATGGCCCATGAGGTGGAGGAAGCCCGCGACGAGGCGCTCAGGAAGCGCTTCGAGGCGGAAGCCGCCAACGCCTCCAAGACCGCCTTCCTGGCCAATATGAGCCATGAGCTGCGCACCCCGCTGAACGCCATTCTGGGCTTTTCGGAAATCATCAGCCAGGAATGCTTCGGGCCGGTGGGCTCGGAACGCTACCGGGACTATGCCGGCGACATTCATTCGTCCGGTGCGCATCTTCTGTCGCTGATCAACGACCTGCTGGACGTCGCCAAGATCGAGGCGGGCCGCATGGACATCGCGCCCAATCCCCTCGACCCCGCCCGCGTCTTCAACGTTGCCCTCAAGCTGGTCGGCACCAAGGCCAGGGAAAAAGACCAGACCCTGGCCATCATGATCGAGGACGCGCCACCGCCGCTCTATGCCGACGAGCGGGCGGTGAAGCAGATCCTGATCAATCTGGTTTCCAATGCCGTCAAATTCACCCCCCAGGGCGGCCGCATCGAGGTCGTGGCCGGAAGCGCCGCCAATGGCGATTTCCAGATTCTGGTGCGCGACAATGGCCCGGGCATCCCGCGCGACAAGCTGGACAAGATTTTTGCCCCCTTCAATCAGGTGGACAACCGTTTCGATCGGCAGGCGGGTGGTACCGGCCTGGGCCTGGCGCTGGTGCGCGGCCTGGCGGAGCTGCATGGCGGCAAGGCCTGGCTGGAGAGCGAATTCGGCAAGGGCTGCAGCGCCTTCGTGACCCTGCCGGTGCGGGCGCCGGAGTTGAACGCCGCAGTCGCCTGATCAACGAAAAAGGGCGCGGCTTGCGCCGCGCCCTTCTCGCCAGACCTGAGAAAACTCAGACCGAATAGTACATCTTGAACTCGATCGGATGGGGCGTGTGCTCGAAGGCATACACGTCTTCCATCTTGAGATCGATATAGGCGTCGATGAAGTCCTGATCGAACACGCCGCCCTTCTTGAGGAAGGTGTTGTCGGCGCGCAGGGAGTCGAGAGCCTCACGCAGAGAACCGCAAACCTGCGGCACCTTCGCCAGTTCTTCGGGCGGCAGCGCATACAGGTCCTTGTCCATCGGGCCACCCGGATGGATCTTGTTCTCGATCCCGTCCAGGCCCGCCATCAGCATCGCGGCATAGGCGAGGTAGGGGTTCGCGCCCGGATCGGGGAAGCGGACCTCGACGCGCTTGCCGTTGGGCGAGGGCGAGTGCGGGATGCGGCAGGAGGCCGAACGGTTGCGCGCCGAATAGGCGAGCAGCACCGGGGCTTCGAAGCCGGGGATCAGGCGCTTGT
>CANKIV010000125.1 GCA_947482125.1 Alphaproteobacteria bacterium | reverse complement strand
TGCCGGCCAATGTGTGCCTATTGTTTGAGCAAACTGTGTTGATGTTGATAATATAGGCAAAGCCAGACTTGGCAACAAGTTATCGCAGTTGCTCACTCGAAATGTTAGGCAGGGTAAACCCACCTTTTTGGAAGGTCCCATGTCCCGCCTCGCCGTCCTGATTGTTGCCGCCGGCAAGGGTGAGCGCGCCGGGATGGGCCTGCCCAAACAGTATGAACTGCTGGCCGGTCAGCCGATGTTGCGCCGGACGGTGCAGGCTTTTGCCGGCTATCCCGTCCAAGTGGTGATCGGTCAGGGCCAGCAGGACCTGGCCAAGGCTGCTTTGCAGGGGCTGGAGCTCCCTCCTGCGGTGACGGGCGGCGCGACACGGCAAGAATCGGTGCGGCTGGGACTCGAAGCCCTGGCCAAGAACGCGCCGGATTTTGTCCTGATTCACGACGCGGCCCGGCCGCTGATCTCAGCCAAGGTCATCGGCGATGTGATCAAGGCGCTGGAAGGCGGCGCCGACGGCGCCCTGCCGATGGTCGCGGAGTCCGACACCTTGCGCCGGCGGGAAAAAGACGGACGCTGGACGCTTGTGCCGCGCGAGGCGCTTTATCGCGCCCAGACGCCACAGGGCTTCGTCTATGCCAAGATCGCGGCCGCGCACCGCGCGCATGCCGGCAACGAAGTGACCGACGATGTCGCGCTGGCGGAACTGGCCGGCCTGAAAGTGGAAATGGTCGAAGGCGAAGAGAAGAACATCAAAGTGACCCGCAAGGAAGATTTCGCGCTGGCCGAAAAGCTGATGGCCAATGATCAAAGAAGCGGCGATGTGCGCACCGCCACCGGCTATGACGTGCACAAATTCACCGACGGCGATCACATCATGCTGTGTGGCATCAAGGTCGCGCACAGCCACGGGCTGGAAGGCCACAGCGATGCCGATGTCGGGCTGCACGCCATCACTGACGCCCTGCTGGGCTGTATCGGCGAAGGCGATATCGGCCAGCACTTCCCGCCCACCGATGAACGCTGGCGCGGCGCGGCGTCGTGGAAATTCCTCGACCATGCCGCCAGCCTGGTGCGCGGGCGCGGCGGCGTCATCAGCCATGTCGATGTCACGCTGATCTGCGAGCGGCCCAAGGTCGGGCCGCACCGCGACGCCATGCGCGAGAAAATCGCGGAGATTCTTCAGATCGAACTGCCGCGCGTCAGCGTCAAGGCGACCACAACCGAAGGTCTGGGCTTCACCGGCCGCCGCGAAGGCATCGCCGCCCAGGCAATCGCCACCGTCAGGCTGTGATGGGCTTTCGCGCCTCCACCATCGTCGCATCGGTGTTCGGCATCGGTTATTTCCAGTTCGCCCCCGGCACCGTCATGAGCGCCGTCGCGGTGCCGCTGGGGGTTCTGATCGCAATTCATGGCGGCGGCGGGATGGGTCTGCTGGCCGCCAGCTTCGCGGCCTTCGCAGTTGGCGTTCTGGCCTGCGCGGACCATGTGCGGGCCACGGGACGCGACGATCCCTCCGAATGCGTGATCGATGAACTGGCCGGGCAATGGCTGGCCTGCGCCTTCGCCATCCTGTCCTTCGGCGGCTTGCTGCCAGCCGATACCATCTCCCTGCCCGCTTTCGCGCTGGCTTTCCTTCTTTTCCGGCTGTTCGACATCTGGAAGCCCTGGCCGGTAAGCTGGGCCGACAGCAACCTCAAGGGTGGCATCGGTGTAATGACCGACGACATGATCGCCGGCATGATGGCCGGCATTCTGGTCGCTCTCGCCCGCTATTTCGGATTGCCATGATTTTTTCCAGTGACCTGCGCGCCAAGGCCTTCACCCTTCTTGCCGAGACCCGCGCCAAGAATTTGAAAATCGCCACGGCGGAAAGCTGCACCGGCGGTCTGATCGCTGGTCTTCTCACCGAAATCGCCGGTTCGTCGGATGTGTTCGAACGCGGTTTCGTCACCTATTCCAACGACGCCAAGCACGACATGCTGGGGGTCCGCCAGAGCCTGCTCGAACGGCACGGTGCGGTATCCGAAGAGGTCGCGCGCGCCATGGCCCAGGGCGCGCTGGAGCATTCGCAGGCCACCCTTTCCGTCGCGGTCACGGGCATCGCGGGGCCGGGCGGGGGAACGGACGCCAAGCCCGTCGGACTGGTGCATATCGCGGCGGCGCGCCATGACGGCGCCGTGACGCACCGCGTGTTCGAATTCGGCGACGTCGGCCGCACCGAAATCCGCCTTGCCACTGTCGAGGCCGCGCTGGAGATGCTCTCTGCGCTAGCGTGATGCCGCCAGTTCGTCATGGGCGATCTGCTGTAGCGCCCTGGTCTGCGTCTTGGAAAAGCCCATGTCGTCGGCAACGGTCTCATTCTCGCCCAGCGACAACGGGTCCTTGCCCGTAACCTTGGCGAACACCAGCAACGCTTCCAGGTAATAGCCATAAACGCTGGCGTGGTAGTGATCGTGAGTCCACAGATCGACCTTGCCCGCGGCGATGCCGTCATAGGGATTGTCGTCCGCCACGCCGGTTTCAAAGGCGCGATTCCATGCGAGCCCCACCGGCACCACACCGGTGACATTGGCGCCCCTGGCGGCCAGCGCGTAACCCGCCGCCACATCCTTGCCCATCTGGGCAATCGGCTTGCCGGTCCAGGGCTTCGCCGCGGGATAGGTCTGGTCGGCGCGGCCCCAGGTCGCGGTCAGCCAGATTTCGGCTTTGGGATTCCTGGCGCGGAACATGTCGGTGATCTGTTTGGCCGACGACACCAGCAGCGCCGGATTGCCGGGATTGGCCTGGTCCAGGGTGGAATAGCCATGCATCACCACCACGTCCCAGGGCTTGTCCAGCAATGCGCGCTTTTCGGCATAGTGGAAATCCAGCCCCTTGCCGCCAACCGTCTCCAGGCTGACGTCGTAATCCAGTCCCGCCTGCCTGGTGAATGCCTTGAAGATCGCAGGCACCCCGCCCACCAGCTTGCCCTTGGCGTCGGGGCCATTCAGGTCGGTGACACTTTCGGTTTTGTAGTGATGCGCCGGCGAGCCCGCGCCATAGGTGAAGCTGTTGCCGACGAACAGAATGGTCTTGGCCTGGACCGGCGTGGCCAGCAGCAGCGCGGCGAGCAGGAATTTCTTCATCGGCTTCCCTCTTTTTTATTGGTTTTATTGGCCTGTCGCTTCGCTACTTGAGGCCGTTCTCTTTTAGTGTTTTTGCCCGCGCCTCAAAGGCGTCGGCCAGCCTGAGCATCACCTTCTCGAACTTGGCACCCGCCACGCTGTGCAGCAAGCGGCTCCTGAATTCAAACAGGATGGAAAATTCGATCTCGCAGCCCTCGCCGCTTGGCGTGAAGCGCCAGTGGTTCTCCAGTATCTTGAACGGGCCTTTGGTCTGGGCGACGTCCACTCGCAGTGCTGCCGGATCAAGCACGACATCGCTGGTGTAGCGTTCGCGCAGGGCGCCATAGCCTACCGCCATTTCAGCGGTCAGGCGGTTCTCGTCCCGCGCCAGCACCCTGAGCGCCACCACCCAGGGCAGGAATTCGGGATATTTTTCGACGTCGGACACAACGGCGTACATCAGCTCCGCCGGATACGGAACGATGCGGGTCTCGCGATGGGAGATCACGCTTTCGCGGCCAACTGGCTGCTGCGGGCTTTCTTCAGCTCCGCGAAATCACTGTCGGCATGATAGGACGAGCGGGTCAGAGGCGAGGCTGAGACCATCAGGAAGCCCTTGGCCCGGGCGATGCTTTCCAGCTGCGCGAATTCCTCCGGCGTCCAGAAGCGTTCCAGATTGGCGTGCTTCTTCGTGGGCTGCAGATATTGTCCGATGGTGAGGAAATCGACTTTCGCGGCGCGCAGGTCGTCCATCACCTGCATGATCTCTTCACGGGTTTCGCCAAGGCCCACCATCAGCCCGGATTTGGTGAAGCCTTGCGGCATCAGTTCCTTCGCCCGCTCGAGCAGCCGCAGCGAGGTGAAGTAACGCGCACCGGGGCGGATCTTGAGATAGAGTCGCGGCACGGTTTCCAGATTGTGGTTGAACACTTCCGGCTGTGCGGCCATCAGCACTTCGATGGCGCCATCCTTGCGCAGGAAATCCGGCGTCAGCACTTCGACGCTGGTGCCGGGGCTGGTGGCGTGAATGGCGTTGATCACCTTGGCGAAATGCTCCGCCCCGCCGTCGGCGAGATCGTCGCGGTCCACCGAGGTGATCACCACATGGGCCAGGCCCAGGGTCTTGACCCCGTTGGCGACGTTGGCCGGCTCGTCGGCATCCAGCGGCCCCGGCAGCCCGGTCTTCACATTGCAGAAGGCGCAGGCGCGGGTGCAGGTGTCGCCCATGATCATCATGGTGGCGTGGCGCTTGGTCCAGCACTCACCAATATTGGGACAGGCGGCTTCCTCGCACACCGTGTGCAGCTTGTTGGCGCGCACGATCTCGCGGGTGACGGCATATTCCTTCGATACCGGCGCCTTGACGCGAATCCAGTCCGGCTTGCGCTGGATTTCATTGTCCGGGCGATGGGCCTTTTCCGGATGGCGAGGCGCAATGTTGTCGATCACAACGGTCATAGGGCCATGATATAGCCGCCAAATCCTTGAAAATCACCAATAAGAGCGGCCGGGCAGCCCTGCGGCCCCGGAATGCCCGCAAAATCAGTGATCCCGCACCGAACCGTCGAACTTGTCCCACATTTCCGGGAATTCCCATTCGGGCACGCCGCGCTCATTGTCGATCAGATTGTCGTCCAGCTCGATGCCCAGGCCCGGGCCGTCGAAATTGCCCGCCAGCACGACATGGCCTTCGGTCATGGTCAGCGGCTTCTTGATGTAGCTGCGTCCCAGATAGCTGCGCTGCACGTCGGGCCTGCCCTTCGCGGCCTGCAGGCTCGGCAGTTCATGCGCCAGGAAATTGGGGATCGACGCGCAGACATGCATCGAGGCCACCGCCCCGACAATGCCTTCGCGCGAATGCGGCATCATCGCCGCATAGTACGCCTCGCCCAGCGCTGAGATCGCCTTCAGCTCGGTGATGCCGCCGCAATGGGTGATGTCGGGCTGCAAAATCTGGGCGGCGCCAGCCTGCAGCAATTCGCGGAACTGGAATTTTGTCACCATGCGCTCGCCGGTGGCGAAGGGAATGTGCGTCTTCTTCGCCATCTCGGCCATCAGCGGCAGGTTCTGGTGCTGGATCGGCTCCTCGAACCACCAGGGCTGGAATTTCTCCAGCGCCTTGATGATCACCATCGCGGTCTGGGGCTGGTGGTCGGCATGCATTTCGATGCCCAGGTCGAACTTCGGGCCGATGGTGTTGCGGATCGCCTCGACCTTTTCCACGAAGCCCTGGATGAAGTCGGGATTTTCTGAGTAACGCGACAGGCGGCCCCGGCTGTTGCTGACGCTGGTCTTCATCGAGGTATAGCCCTCGGCCATCAGCTTTTTGGTGTCCTCGACATTCTCGGCCTGGCCATAGACGCGGATGCGGTCGCGCGTCGGCCCGCCCAACAGGTCATAGACCGGCGTGCCCAGCCCCTTGCCCTTGATGTCCCACATGGCGATGTCCACGGCGGACAGGGCGCTGGTGAGCACGATGTCGCCGCGATAAAAAGCGTGGCGGTAGATCGCCTGCCAGTGATGCGCCGGCTGGCGCGGGTCCTTGCCGACCAGATACGGCTCCAGCTCCTTGATCGCCGCCACCACCGTGCCGATGCGCCCCTCTACCGTGCCTTCGCCGATTCCGACGATGCCGACGTCGGTGTGCATCTTGACGAAGACGGTGCGCAGCGAATGGACCGGGATGATTTCCAGCCGGGTGATCTTGAGCGGATCGCGCGGACCCAGCAGGGCGCGTTGGCTGGGGGCTTGCGCATGCCCTGCCCGCTCGCTTGCAAGGAGCCCGGCCATGCCGAGAGTCATGGTCTTCATCCAGTCGCGGCGGGAGGTCATGGCGGTGCTCCTGTGCAGAGGCACGAGATTGGTGCAAAATCGGGCAAACAGGCAGAAGGGATGGAAGATAATGCTGGGTATGATATCCCATCATTATACCTTACCAGGACGAGGCAGAGAGACATCCCTGACTCGTTCCAATCCATAGCCCAGCAAAACCAATAAGAGATAAGAGATCTGTCGATGCGTGACTCCAAGATGCGCCGTTTCTGGCCCGCCATACTCCGCCGTTTGGGCCTGGCGCGCAGGCTCAACTACAATCACGCTTTAACTGTATCGGGGCGGACATTCCTGATCCCGCCTTGGCCAGACAATCATTGACGCATTTTCGGTGCGGTCATGGGGGAGGTATATTGCACTGGAGCCCAACCCGGTTGCTTTCGCCTATTTGGAATCGCTTGTGAAAGCAAACCACTTGCCGGTCGAGCGTCTGCCCTGGGCGGCAGGCGCTGAAGCATCGCCACACAATTTTTGCTCCCAGGGCACGGCAGACCCTGCCGCAACGATGGCGCCACAGGGCCGGCCGGGGGTTTATTCTCCCGGAATGTCGCAATGGGTCGCCACCTACCCCCTGGACCTGCTGATAGATCTTGCGGCGCTTCCTTCCGGCGTTCTCATGAAAATCGACGTGGAAGGATTTGAAGCCGACGTCCTGGCGGGTGCGACACGGATACTGCGCGATATCCGGCCGGTCATTTTATGCGAGATCCTTCGCGCTTATGTTGAGCCATCCATCGCCTTCACCAACGAAAGAATGAGCAAGGTGGAGCAAATTCTTGCTGATCAGCGATACCGCATTTTCTACATCGAGATGGAAAACGAAATATCCGGGCGCATTCGGGCCCTTCGGGAAATTTCGTCGTTTCCGAGAGGTCTGTGGAAGGATAATCCCACCGGAATGGACTATCTCTTTGTTCCTGCGGAAATGGCCTTGCCCGCCTTTACAGGATCGGGCGGCCTCTCCTTGGTACGGGAAGCATGATGATGGAAAAGGGGCGAGGAAGTCTCGCCTCAAAGAAATAGCCGGGTCTCAAATTGTCGAGGCGGCGACTTAGTCTTGTGGCTTAGGCCGTGGTTTTGCGTTTTCTTCGGCCAAAAGCGTTTTCAAGGTCTTGCGTTTTTCAGGGTCGGATTCGCTGTCCAACAAC
>CANKIV010000124.1 GCA_947482125.1 Alphaproteobacteria bacterium | reverse complement strand
TCTCGGCGCGGTCCTTGGCGCTGGTGGAAAGATGCGTCCGTTCCGCCTCGTCATTCCCGCCGCGCGGCGCGGTGCCTTTCATGGGACGCGTGGTCAGCCTGCCGTCGGGTGAAAGATCGAAAAACAATTCCGGCGACAGGCTCAGAATCTGGTGCGTTCCGTCATCAACGAAGGCGCAATGCGGCGCGCCGCTCTGGCGCCGCAGCTGCTCATACAGCGCGCGCGGCTCACCCGCGAAGGCAAAGCGGGCGCGAAAGCTGAGATTGGCCTGATAGATGTCGCCGGCGGCGATATAGTCCTTCACGCGCTCGAAGCGCGCCCCATAGGCGGCTTCGTCCCACTCCAGGGTCAGCGGCCCGGCATAAGCCCGTCCCATGGCCGGCGGCGCCTCACCGGGGGCATCGAACACCCCCAGCCGCAAAAGCGGTCCGGTCTCGGGCGCCAGGCCGGCCAGCTTCGGCTCCAGGACAGTCCCCAGCTCGTAACCTAGCCAGCCAGCGACATGCTTGCCCGCCGCCAGCGCGCCTTGCAGGCGCGCCAGGGCGCCAGGGAGCTCTGCCGCCCGGTCGGCCCGGATGACATGCCGTGGGGCGGCAAAAACCTGCCGCCCGGGACCGTCATCGAGGAGAACCAGCATATGCAACCCTTGGTTGTTCCCACGGGGAACGGTGCCTTGAACGAGAACGAAGCGGCACCATATCAGATCAGGACCGGGCCGCCCCGAGGGGGGCCAATGGTCCGCGCAGCCGCTCAAGGAGGGCTGGAATGAACAGGCATGTGACCTTCGTAAGCCCCTATCTGCTGGGCTTTGAACATCTCGAAAGGCTGCTGGAACGCAGCATGCGCGGGGGCGGGGATTCCTATCCGCCCTGCAATATCGAGGAGCTTTCCGACGGCGGCATCCGCATTGCCCTGGCCGTCGCCGGTTTCTCGAAAGACGAGCTCAGCGTCACCGAAGAGGACCATCAGCTGGTGGTCCGCGGCAAACAGGCGGAGCCCGAGGGCAAAATGTTCCTTCACCGGGGCATCGCGGCGCGACAATTTTTGCGCAGCTTCGTTCTGGCCGATGGCATCGAAGTCCGCGCAGCCGCGTTGGAAAATGGATTGCTGAAGATCGATTTGGTCCGCAGACAGGTCCAACCAAGCCTGCGCACCGTAGAAATCACGACTGGAGGTTCATAATGACGAATAGATTGGAAATCGACGATGTGGAGGACAGCGGCCTGGTTGCCGGCCGCATCGCCTACATCAAGCCCACCGGCAGCGATGAAGCGCACCGCCTGGGCCTGATTCCGGAAAATATCGATCTGCCCGCCGGCGTGAAGCTCTACGTCCTGCATGCCGAGGACGGCAGCGTGCTGGGCTTCACCGACGGCTACGCATCCGCCTATGGCGCGGCGGTGCAGAACGAACTCACCCCTGTCAGCCTGCACTGACACGCGGCCATTCACGAACAAAAAGCCGGGCGCTCACGCGTTCGGCTTTTTTGTTGGGCAAAGCTTGCTAGTATGCCCGCCATGCGCACCACACTCTTCGGCCTTGCCGCCGCCCTTCTGTTCACCCTCCCTGCCCTGGCCCAGAATGGCGAGCCGGAGGCGGTCAACCCCGCCCCGCCCCAGCCTGTGGCCGTGACGCCGGCGCCCAGCAATCCGCCCATGACCGGGCCAAAACTGCTGATCTCCACCGCCATGGGCGACATCACCGTGCAGATGGATTCGGTGCGCGCCCCCAAGAGCGTCGCCAACATCCTGGGCTATGTGAAGTCCAAGCATTATGACGGCACCATCGTCTACCGGGTCGCCACCGGCTTTGTGATCCAGATGGGAAGCTGGGAAGCCAATGGCAAAGGGCGCGGCGTCCGGCCCGCCCCGGTGCCGCTGGAAGCCGCCAACGGCCTTTCGAACCTGCGCGGCACCGTCGCGCTGGCGCGGGAAGAAGCGCCCGACACCGCCAAGGCGGAGTTCTTCATCAACCTGGTCGACAATGTGCGGCTGGACCACAATGCCAGCGATCCCGGCAACAACACCGGCTATGCCGTGTTCGGCCAGGTGATCTCGGGCATGAATGTGGTGGATGCGATTGGCGCCGTGCCGGTGGGCGACAATGGTCCGATGCCCGGCCAGGCGCCGGTGACGCCCATCCTCATCAAGCGCATCGCGGTGGTGAAATAGCGGCTAGGCCGCCGAGGACGCGGCGCCGTTCTTGTCGCCGGTCAGAATGGCGTACATGGCTTCGGCCGTGGAGGCCGAGCGCAGTTTTTCGCACGTGCCCTTGTCGCGCAGCAGGCGCGAGACGCGGGCCAAGGCTTTCAGATGATCGGCGCCGGCATTTTCCGGGGCCAGCAGCATGAACACCAAATCCACCGGCTGGCTGTCCACCGCTTCATAATCGATGGCGCTTTCCAGCCGCGCGAAGATGCCGATGATGGTCTTCACTTCGGTCATGCGGCCGTGCGGAATGGCGATGCCGGTGCCCACACCGGTGGTGCCAAGCCGCTCGCGCTCGACCAGGGTTTCAAAAATGCGGCGTTCGGAAATGCGGGTCAGCGCGTGACTGCGCGACGCAAGTTCCTGCAGCAACTGCTTCTTGGACTGGACCTTCAGCGCCGGCAAAACGGCGTCGGGCGCGAGCAGATCGGCGATATTCATCAACAGTCCCGGTAAGGTCCGCGTGCGTGATTGTTCCGCGCGGAGAGATGGTACCGCCCTGCGCCGTGCAGGGCCCCGCTCAAAAGCGGCGGGTTCATAGGCCGCTGTCCCGGCAATGTCAATCTTGACTTAAACGCTGGTAAACAAAGGAGACACAGGGCTTTAAGCGATAGCCCGCGGCCTGCGGCATATCCCCGGCTTTCAGCCTGCGGCGTTCCACCGAAGAGGGAATCCGCAAGGCCTCGCGGTACTTGGCGACGGTGCGGCGGGCGATGTTCACACCGTCCGCGGTCAGCAGCGAGACGATGCGGTCGTCGGACAGTATCTCGCGGGGTTCCTCATTCTCGATCATCTCCCGGATGCGGTCGCGCACCGCTTCGGCGCTGTGCGATTCGGCGCCGTTCACCGACTGGATGGAGGCGGTGAAGAAGTATTTCAACTCGAACAGGCCGCGCGGGGTGGAGATGTACTTGTTGGAAGTGACGCGACTCACCGTGGATTCATGCATCGAGATGGCGTCGGCGATGATTCGCAGATTCAGCGGCCGCAGGTGACGCACGCCGTGGGTGAGGAAGGCGTCCTGGTGGCGCACGATCTCGGTGGCGACCTTGAGAATTGTGCGGGCGCGCTGGTCCAGGCTTTTGACCAGCCAGTTGGCGTTGTTGAGGCAGTCGGCGAGATAATTCTTGCTGTCCTTGTCGCGCGCCGTCTTCGATACCGTGCCGTAATACTGGTTGTTGACCAAGAGGCGCGGCAGGGTGTCGGAATTGAGTTCGATCAGCCAGCCGCCATCGGGACCAACCTTGACGAACACATCCGGCACCACCGGCGTCACCGGCTCCGAGCCAAAGGCCAGGCCGGGCTTGGGATTGAGCTGGCGAATTTCGGAGATCATGTCGGCAATGTCTTCGGCGTCCACGCCGCACAGCGCCGTCAGCTGGCCCATGTCTCGGCGGGCCACCAGGTCCAGGCGAGTCATCAGCGCTTCCATGGCCGGGTCGAAACGGTCCTTGGCCTTGAGCTGCAGCGACAGGCATTCGGCCAGGTCGCGGGCGCCCACGCCCACCGGATCGAAACCCTGCAGCACGCCCAGCACGGCCCGCACATCCTCGATTTCGCAGCCCAGCCGGTTGGCGACGTCCATCAGGTCGGCGCGCAGGTAACCGGTCTCGTCCACCGCATCGATCAGCGCCAGGAGGATCATGCGATCCTCCGGCAGCAGGGCAGCGATGGAAAGCTGGCTTTCCAGATGATCCTTCAGAGACAATTGGGCGGCGACGGAGGATTCCAGGCCGTCCTCGCCCTCATAGGCGTTGCCCGACTTCACCGTGGTCCAGTCGGTCAGCGATCCAGACTGCGGACCTTCGGCGGCGCGGGTGGTGGGAATGTCGCCGTCATACATATTGTCATGCGCCGCCTCGTCCATGTCGGCGGTCTTGGAGAAATCGTCGCGCGACAAAGCCTCGTCGGCGCGCTCACCGGCAGCGTCCGGGGCGGTATCGGCGGCTTCCTGCACGGGCGCGACCTCGCGGTCGTCGCGCTCCAGCAGCGGATTCTTTTCCAGCTCGGATTCGGAATATTCGGCCAGCTCGATATTCGACAATTGCAGCAGCTTGATCGCCTGCTGCAATTGCGGCGTCATGACCAGCGACTGGCCCTGCCGTATCTCGAGTCTTTGCCCAACCCCAGCCATGACTACAGCGAGAACTTTTCTCCGAGATAGACGCGCCGCACATCACGGTCGCTGACGATCTCGGTTGGCGTGCCTTCCTTCAGCACGCGGCCATCATGAAGAATATAGGCGCGATCGATCACATCCAGCGCATCGCGCACATTGTGGTCTGTGATCAGGACGCCGATGCCCCGGTCCTTGAGATGGCGGACCAGGTCGCGGATTTCCCCCACCGCGATGGGGTCAATGCCGGCAAAGGGTTCGTCCAGCAGGATATAGGAGGGATGGGTGGCCAGGCAGCGCGCGATCTCGACGCGGCGGCGCTCGCCGCCCGACAGGGCCACGGCGGGCGTGTTGCGGATATGGGTGATGCCGAATTCCGCCAGCAGCGCTTCGACCATGGCCTCCAGCCTGGCGCCATCGGGTTCCAGCAGTTCGGCGGTGGCGCGGATATTATGTTCGGCGGTGAGGCCGCGGAAGATGGAGGCTTCCTGTGGCAGGTAGCCGATGCCCAGCCGGGCACGGCGATACATGGGCAGCCGCGTCACGTCATGCCCGTCCACCTCGATGGTGCCGGTATCGGCCGCGATCAGGCCGGTGATCATGTAGAAGCAGGTGGTCTTGCCGGCGCCGTTGGGGCCGAGCAGCCCCACCACTTCGCCGCGCTTTAACGAAAGGGAAACCGATCGCACCACCGGACGCTTGTTGAAGCTCTTGCCGATGCGCGTGACCACCAATCCCTTGCCGCCTTCGACAAGACGCAGGGAGTCCGCGGCGTTTTCGCCGTCTGCCTGCCCGTTTTCTGTGCTTTCGTCGGTCATCGCAAAAATCATGCCTGTTCGTGTTTAAGGAACCGTGAATTACTGGCTGCTTCCACCGCCGGAATTGGGATGGAAAACGCCCTGGACACGGCCACCCGGCGTACCCTGGCTTTTCACGCCGCCGCCCAATGTCGCGCTGCCCGTCACAAGATTGACGGTGAGCCGGGCGCCCCGCATCACATCCTTGCCCTTCTTGAGCACGACATTGCCGTTCAGGGTGACGGTCTTGGGCTTCACGTCATAGACGCCATTCTCGCCGGTGGCGGTGCCGCTGGCCGGCGAATCCACCACCACATTGCCGGTGGCGATCACCTTGTCGGGATCGCCATTCAGCGTCGTGACGCGCACGGAGCTTGCCCGAAGCTTGATGTCGCCCTGGGTGACGATGACATTGCCGCTATAGGTGCCGGTCTTGGCACTGAGATCGGCCTGGAAGGTGTCCGACGACACATTGATGTCGGCATTGGCGTTGTTGCGCTTGGCGGCGGGCTTTGCGGCAGGCTTGGCCGCCTGTGCCGCCGGAGCCTGGGCGTGAAGACCGCCGCTGATGCCAGCGCCAAACGCGAAGGCCAGGGTGAAAGCCAGGATGTTTTTCATTTGCGCGATCCGTGAAGCGTCATCTGGACATGGCCGCTGAGGGTGAGAAGGTTGGTACTGCGGTCGGCATGGAAGCGGTCGGCTCGCAGGGTGCCATCAGGACCCTGCCCGGTCACGGAGCTGTGGCCATGCACCACGCTCTGCTTGAGGTCCATCGAGGCGCTCTGGCTGTGCAGTTCGTAGCCGGTGTCGGTAAAGACATCGATGCCACCCGTCAGCTCCAGCTTTCCCACCGCCATGTCCACCATGCCGGCGCGGGCGCGGGCGTTGACCCAGCTGTTCTTGTCCAGCGCCAGATCGGCCTCCAGGTTTTTCAGGCTGGCCTTCTTGGCGTTCTTGGAATCCTGCACCGCGATGTCGGCGGTGATGACAAAGGGGTTGCCCTTTTCATCGGCGCCGGTCAGCCGGGGCTTGACCATGGCGAGATCGTTTTCGATGCGGCCCAGCCTTTCATAGGACATGGCGAGCTGACGCGGCTGGCGCTGGACGAAAAAGAAGGCCAGCACCGCGGCAATGATCAGGAAGGCGCCCAGCGACAGCACGCGCTTCATCAGATGGACGAATTTGGAATAGCGCAGGGCTTCCAGCGCGGTGGTGCGGACACGTCCCGACCAGTCATAGTGCGGAGCGCCGTTGTCCACCGCCATGCTCATGCGATTCCCGCGCGCAGGCAGTCATGGATGTGCAGGATGCCGACCGGCGTCTTGTCTCCCGCCTCCAGCACGAAAAGGCGGGTGATCTTGTTTTCATTCATGAAGGCCAGGGCCTCGGCGGCCAGCTGGCCGGGCGTGGCGATCTTGGGATTGGGGGTCATGACGTCGGATGCCTTGCGCCCCAGGAAATCGTCGCCATTGATGTGACGCGACAGGTCGCCGTCGGTGATGATGCCGGTCAGGCCGCCCCTGGAGTCCACCAGGCCGACGCAGCCGAAGCGGCGTTCCGCCATCACCAGCAGCACCTCGCGCATGGAAACGTCTTCGCGGATCAGGGGAATTTCGTCTCCGCCATGCATCAGGTCGCAGACCCGGATCAGGGCGCGGCCGAGACTGCCGCCGGGGTGAAAGTCGCGATACTGGTCGGGTGAGAAGCCCTTGCGTTCCATCAGCGCCACGGCCAGGGCGTCGCCCAGGCTGAGCATCATGGTGGTTGAGGTGGTGGGCGCCAGGCCCATGGGGCAGGCTTCGGGGGCGCGCGGCAGCAGCAGCTTCACATCGGCCGCCTTGATCAGGGTGGAGTCCGGATTGGCGCCGATGGCGATGATGGGAATGCGGTGGCGCTTGGCATAGGTGATGAGATCGGACAGTTCCACCGTCTCGCCGCCCCAGGACAGCAGCAGCAGCG
>CANKIV010000123.1 GCA_947482125.1 Alphaproteobacteria bacterium | reverse complement strand
TGAATATGGTCATCACATCCAGAACCTGATGGGGACGATGGACCAGCATGGCGGACGCGAACGCGGCGCCGACAGTGATGTCGTGCGCGTCGAGCTGCAGGCCGACTGCTATGCCGGGGTGTGGGCGTACCGTGCCGACCGGCAGTTCAACATGCTGGAAAGCGGCGATGTCGAAAGCGGCATGCAGGCGGCCTCGGCGGTGGGCGACGACACCTTGCAGAAGCAAGGCCAGGGCTATGTTGTCCCCGATTCCTTCACCCACGGCTCCAGCGCCCAGCGCATCCGCTGGTTTCGGCGCGGACTTGCCGGCGGCGATGTCGCGTCCTGCGATACATTTTCGGCCGCCAGCCTGTAGCGGCGCGGCCGCCGCCATGCCAGTTTATCGTGCATGCGCATCCTGATCGCCGGCTTCCAGCACGAAACCAACACCTTCGCGCCGTCCAAGACGGCTTATGACGATTTCGTGCGGGGCGGGGCCTTTCCCGCCATGGCCCGGGGCGCCGATGTCCTGGCGATGCGGGACGTGAACATTCCCATCGGCGGCTTCATCCGCGCCATGGAAGGGCCGCGCACCGAACTGGTGCCGGTGATCTGGGCGGGGGCGACGCCGGCGGCCCATGTCACCAGGGATGCCTTTGAACGCATTGCCAATGAGATTGTCGCGTCGGCCAGAGACAGTGATTTTGACGGCATCTATCTCGACCTGCATGGCGCCATGGTCTGCGAGCATGACGATGACGGCGAGGGCGAATTGCTGGCGCGGCTGCGCGCGGTGGTGGGTCCAAAGGTGCCCATTGTCGCCAGCCTGGACCTGCACGCCAATGTCACCCGCCGCATGCTGGAGGTCGCCGATGCGCTGGTGGCCTATCGCACCTATCCCCATGAAGACATGGCCGAAGCGGGCGAGCGCGCGAGCGGCCTGATGACGCGGCTGCTGACGCGCGGCGCGCGGCTGCAGCGCGCCGCCCGCCGCCTGCCTTTCCTGATCCCGGTCAATGGCATGTGCACCATGCTGGAGCCGGCCCAGGGCACCTATCGCGCCCTGGCTTCCGCCGAAGCCACGCACAATGCCGCGCTGTCCTTCGCGCCGGGCTTTCCAGCGGCCGATTTCCCCGAATGTGGCGGCGTGGTCTGGGGCTATGGCGATGACGCGCGTATCGAAGGCGCGGTCGCTGATCTGACGCATCATATTGTCAGCCGCGAGGCGGAATGGGCGGTGCCGTTGCTGGCGCCCGAGGAGGCCGTGCGCCAGGCCATGGCTATCGCCGCCAAAGCCACCCGGCCGGTGGTGATCGCCGATACCCAGGACAATCCCGGCGGCGGGGGCGATTCCAACACCACCGGCATGCTCAGGGCGCTGGTGGCCTGTGATGCGCGCGAAGCAGCGATCGGCCTGATGGTGGACGGGGCGGCGGCGCGGGCGGCGCATGAGGCGGGCGCGGGACATGACATCACGCTTCCCCTGGGTGGACAGTCGGGCGGCGACCCGCCGTTTCACGCCACCTTCCGGGTCGAGCAATTGTCGGATGGCCGCTGCCGCTATGACGGCCCGATGATGAACGGCAAGCTGACCGATGCGGGGCCGTCGGCGCGGTTGTCGCTGGGCGGGGTGCAGATCGTGGTCAGCACCTACAAGGACCAGATGCTGGACCGCAATCTCTACCGCATGGCGGGTGTCCAGCCGGAGCAGATGAAAATCCTGGTCAACAAAAGCTCGGTGCATTTCCGCGCCGACTTCCAGCCCATCGCCGAGGCCATTCTGGTGGCCAAGGCCCCGGGCCCGCTGAGGGCCGATCCAGCCGATTTCCCCTGGACGCGGCTGGCGCCGGGAATGCGGCTCAGGCCGCTGGGGCCTGCCTTTCAGGCACCTTGACCAGCCGCTATGCTGGCGGGAACAAGAACAAGGGAGTGGCGTCGATGGTCCATCTCAGCCGCAGAAAAGCCCTGGCCGCTGCGGTTGCCGGCGCCGCTGCGGTCAATCTGAGCGGCGCTCGCGCCGCACCCGCCGCCAATCTGTCCGGCTATGCCGTCAACCTCGATACCTGGTATCGCGATGTTCCCTTCGAGCAGCGCTTCGCGCTGGCCAAACAGGGCGGATTCAAATTCATGGAATTCTGGCGCGCCGCCCGCGGCAATGGCGTGGACGCGGCCGTCATCCGCCGCCTCGCGGACGAGAACGGGCTGACCATCATCCAGTATGCCCCTGACGCGCCGTGGTTTTCCGATCCCGCCCGGCATGGCGAGCTGGTGAAAATGATCGAGACCACCATCGCGGATGCCCGCATCCTGGGCTGTACCCAGTTCACCTTGACCGGCCATCACAATGTGGAAGGCATGACGCGCGAAGCGATGATCGCGGGCTACACCACGGGATTGATGCGCATCGCCCCGATGCTGGAATCCGCCGGGATCACCGCGCTGGTGGAGCCGTTCAACACCGTCAATCACCTGAACCATCTGCTCAATGGTTCCAGGCCGGGCTATGCCATGGTGAAGTCGGTGAACTCGCCGCGCATAAAGATGCTCTGGGATTTCTATCACATGCAGCTCGAAGACGGCGACCTGATCCAGAAATTCAAGGCCGGTTTTGACCTGCTTGGCTATGTGCAGATCGGCGATGTGCCGGGGCGTCATGAACCGGGCACAGGCGAGGTCAATCACGCCAACCTGATCCATGCCATCCGGGCCATCGGCTATAAAGGCAAGATCGGGCTGGAATTCATGCCCCTGAACGACAATTGGCGCCAGGCCGTCAAGGCGGTTGCCGGGCTGGATACTGGTGCCTGACCTGATAGAGTTTCATCGCATGTTCGAGGGAAGCGGTATGAATATCGTCGCGCTTGTTCTGGTCGGCCTGGCCGCGATCATCCTGTTCCGGGCGATCAAGATCGTGCCGCAGGGCCGGGAATTCACGGTGGAGCGTTTCGGGCGCTACACCCGCACCCTCAAGCCGGGCATCGCGTTCCTCACCCCGTTCGTCGAAAGCGTCGGCCGGCGCGTCAACATGATGGAGCAGGTGCTGGACGTGCCGCAGCAGGACGTCATCACCAAGGACAATGTTTCGGTGCGGGTCGACGGTATCGTCTTCATCCAGGTGATGGATGCGTCCCAGGCCGCCTATCGGGTGGACAATCTGACCTATGCCATCACCCAACTGTCCCAGACCAACCTGCGCACCGTGGTCGGTTCGATGGACCTGGACGAAGTGCTGTCGCAGCGCGACCAGATCAACACCCGCCTTCTGTCCACCATCGACCATGCCACCAACCCATGGGGCGTGAAGGTGACGCGCATCGAGATCAAGGATCTGGTGCCGCCGCCCGACATCACCAACGCCATGGCCCGCCAGATGAAGGCGGAGCGCGAACGCCGCGCCGTGCTGCTGGAGGCCGATGGCGAAAAGCAGGCCGCGATCACCCGGGCCGAAGGCGCCAAGCAGGCCGCCATCCTGGAAGCCGAGGGCCGGCGTGAAGCCGCCTATCGCGATGCCGAGGCGCGCGAGCGCGAGGCCGAAGCCGAGGCCAAGGCCACCCAGGTGGTGTCCGACGCCATCGCCAAGGGCGATGTCAACGCCATCAATTATTTCGTCGCCCAGAAATATGTCGCCGCCTTTGCCGAGCTGGCGCGCAGCCCGCAGCAGAAGACCGTCATCATCCCCGCCGACATGGCAGGGATCACCGGCTCCATCGCCGGCATCGGCGAGTTGATCAAGACCATCGGCAGTGATGGCCCCAAGGGTAATGCACCGCAGCCGCCGCGCCGCGGGCCCTCCGTTCCCGCCGCCGGAGGCTGAGATGGAGTGGCTGCTGCAAAATCCGCTTGCGCTGTGGCTGGTGATCGCCGCCCTGCTGCTGGCTTTCGAGGTGGGCACCGGTTCGGGATGGCTGCTGTGGCCGGCCGGTTCTGCGGCGCTGACCGGCGTGGCCGCGCCGGTTTTTCATGCCGAGCTGCAGATGCAGCTGGTGGTATTCGCAGGGCTGACGATCGCCACCACCCTGGGCGGCCGTCAGTTCTTCCGGCGCGCGTCCGCACCGGACGGCGATATCAACGATACCAGCACGCGTCTTGTCGGCAGCGACGGCGTGGGGGTTGAGGATTTCCAGGGCGGACAGGGGCGGGTGTTCCTGGACGGCAAGGAATGGGCGGCGGAACTGGACGGCGGTGGCGCCCTGTCTGCCGGTGCGAAAGTGGTCGTTATTGGTGTCGGCGGCGCGCGGCTGAAGGTGCGGGCGCGCTAGTCCGGAACGACCAGCTTGCGTTGCTCCGCGAGCAATTCTTCCAGGGCTTTGCGCTTGCCTTGATTGGGTTCCCGGTCCAGCTGTGCCTGAACCCGCGCGATATTGCCGTGCGTAACCCATTCAGCCTGCAGTTGCGCGGCGGTCTTGTCTGCCATCGCCCGAACCTCTGCCTGTGGGGGATGGGAGTCAATTCAGGAACCTTCGGGACGGATGCATTAGGTCACAGCCCGGCCCGGTGCTATCCTGCCCCATGACAATACCCAGCATTCGCCGTGAGATGGCCGAATATAGCGGCTATTCGCTGCATGTCACCTACGCCCCGCCACAGTGGCAGGTGATGATTGCCACCCTGCTGGGGGACCGGCCGCCGCTGGCGGTCGAGAAGCAGATCGTCCGGGGATGGGACGAAGCAGAAACCGTGAAGCGCGCGAAAATGCGCATCGATCTTATGATCGAAAGCCCGAGCCTCAACTAGCCCTATCCAGAGAAAGACAAGAAATGAGCAAAGAGCAGAAAAGCAATCGCGAGAAGAAGAAGCCCAAGCAGGACAAGGCCGCCAAGGGTTCGGCGGCGCCCACCGCCTATGCCCAGTCCAAGATGGCGGCCAAGGGCTTTATGAAATAGGCCATGTCGAGCGACACCGAAGGACCTCCATTGATTCAGGACTATCGCCCCGCACCGGGGTTCAAGCGCCGCCGCACCGGCACGGCCTTCCGGGGCAGTGGCGACCAGCCCATCCTGAGCGAACTTGTCGCGGTTCTGAAGCAGCACAGCCGTGGCTTGCGCCGCTGGTCCGTGATGCGGGCGATGCGGGACAATCGCATGCGCCAGTCGCGCGACATTCCCCAGAAATTCGAGGACGATATCGAGCGCGTGTTCCGCCGCTTTTGCGCCGACAGCCCGGATCCGGGCGGCATGGGCTGCGCCGTGGACAAGGCGCCCTTCTACCGGCCGCGTGAAACCGCCGGTGAGGTCTGGGCCCTGTATCCGGAGCGCGCCGAAGCCTTGCTGGCCGCCGAATCCGCCGACGCCGTCTAGCCGATGCGCGTGGTGACCGCCTTGGTTTCCAGATAGTTCGACAGCACCGCCTGGCCCATTTCCCGGCCCCAGCCCGACTGCTTGTAGCCGCCAAAGGGCAGAGCGGAATCGAAGACATGGAAGCAGTTGATCCAGACCGTGCCGGCCTTGATCCGGTTTGCGATCTGCTGCGCCTTGGCCAGGTCGCGCGACCAGACCCCGGCGGCGAGTCCATAGACCGTGTCATTGGCGGCGGCGATCAGACTGTCATCGGCCTCCTTGAAGGGTGTCGCCACCAGAACGGGTCCGAAGATTTCCTCGCGCACCACCTTCATGTCGGGATGGGTATCCACCAGCACGGTCGGCTTGACGAAGAAGCCCGGCGCATTGAGCGGCGCGCCGCCGGTCAGGGCGCGGGCGCCTTCCTCCAGGCCTGATTTCAGGTAGCCGCTGACGCGGCCATGCTGGACCTGGGATACCAGCGGCCCCATCTGGGTCTCCGGGTCCATGCCGACGCCCAGGCGGATTTTTTCCGCATTGGCCGCGATGCCGGCGGCAACCTTGTCGAAAATCTTTTCCTGCACGAACAGCCGCGAGCCGGCGTTGCAGCACTGGCCATGGTTGAAGAAGATGCCGGCCGTGGCCCCGGCAATGGCTTCCTCGATATCGGCGTCGCCCAGGATGATGTTGGGCGACTTGCCGCCCAGCTCCAGGCTGACTTTTCTAAGGTCGCGCGAAGCCGCCTGCACGATCAGCTTGCCGACCTCGGTGGAGCCGGTGAAGGCGATCTTGTCGACATCGGGATGGGCGGCCAGCGCCGCGCCCGCGGTCTCGCCGAAGCCCGGCACGATATTGACCACGCCATCGGGCAGTCCGGCTTCCTGCAGCAGTTCGCCCAGCCTCAGGGCCGATAGTGGGGTTTCCTCCGCCACCTTCAGCACCACGGTACAGCCGGTCGCCAGCGCCGGCGCCAGCTTCCAGGCCGCCATCAGCAGCGGGAAATTCCACGGAATGATCTGGCCGACCACGCCCACCGGTTCAGGGCGGGTGTAGGAGACGAACTGTCCCGACGCGGCCAGGGTCGAAAGCGGGATATATTTGCCTTCGATCTTGGTGGCCCAGCCCGACATGTAATGGAACATGTCGGCGGACAGCGGCACGTCGGCGACGCGGGCAACGCCGAAGGGCTTGCCATTGTCCAGGCTTTCCAGCTGCGCCAGCTCGTCCAGGTTTTCTAGGATCAGGTCGCCGATCTTGTGAATGATGCGTCCGCGCGCCGACGGGCTCATGCGGCTCCATGGTCCCTGTTCCAGCGCCTTGCGCGCGGCCTTCACCGCCGCGTCGATGTCGGCGGCGTCGCCTTCGGCCACCCTAGCCAGCAGCATTTCGGTGGCGGGGTCCTGCACCTCGAACACCTTGCCCGACTTGGCCTGCACCCACCTGCCGTCGATCAGCATGGGGCGCGGCTTGGCCAGCCAGTCGCGCAAGGACGCCGGCACGCGGTCAATGGTGGTGGTGAGGGTCATGGTGGTCTCCCTGTTTTTGTTTTGCTGAACCGGCGCGTTTGCGCGCGCCAACCCCGTTATCGCGGGCAAGCCTAGCAGGACTTGGCGGGGCGGGGAGCCAGCGAAAGGGAAAATTTGTGCTGTGCAACTGCGAAGCGAGGTGGTGCTTCTACCTGCCGCGCGCCCGCTCCGGGTGCGCCTGGCTCAGATCACCGGTCAGTGAATGGTGCCGTAGGTGAGAATCGAACTCACGACCTATCCCTTACCAAGGGATTGCGCTACCACTACGCTACTACGGCAACCGTGGTACTTCGGCACCGTAGCGCCGAACCCTTAACC
>CANKIV010000122.1 GCA_947482125.1 Alphaproteobacteria bacterium | reverse complement strand
TCGATGGCGGTATCCGCGCCGATGTCAGCCTTCCACTCAGCGCTCACCTGACCCAGGTAGGTCGCCAGGATGAAGGTCGTGCCCGATCCGTCCGAACGATGCACCACGGTGATGGCGCGGTTCGGCAGGTTGACGCCGGCATTCAGCTTGGCGATGGCCGGATCGTTCCAGCGCGCGATCTTGCCCATGAAGATATTGGCCAGGGTCGCGCCGTCCAGGGTGAGCTGGCCGGGGGCGATGCCCGGCACGTTGATCACCGGCACGACGCCGCCGATCACGGTGGGGAACTGGGTAAGACCAAAGGCATTGAGTTCCTTGGGCGTCAGCGGCTTGTCGGTTGCGCCGAAGGCAACCGTCTTGGCCTTGATCTGGGCGATACCGCCGCCCGAACCGATCGACTGATAGTTCAGGCTGGTGCCCGACTGGCCCTTATAGACCGCCGCCCATTTGGCGTAGATCGGAAAGGGAAAGCTGGCGCCCGCGCCGGTGATTTCGGCGGCGAAGGTCGCGGTGGCGGCCAGCGCCAGACCAACGGCGGCTCCCACCAGGGACTTGTAGGTCAGTTTCATCGTGTGATCTCCATTTGGGAGCAGCGCTCCCGTTTCAGTTTAGTTCGAGAATTGCAGACGGACGCCCAGGATGTTGAGATCCTGGCTCGCGTTGGTGGGAAGCAGAGCGGTGCCCTTGTCGACAGAGACGAAGCTGTCATGGATCTGCAATTTCACATTGCGGTTCATGTACCAGTTGACGCCGATATCGAAGATGCGCTCGCGGCCGCCGACAATGCCGGCCAGCTGGGTCGTGGTCTGAACCTGACGGGGATTCCAGTCGAGGTTGATGTCGCTGTAACGCGCCGCGATTTCCCAGGCGCCCCAGCTGTCGCCGCGCAGCGAGAAGGGCTTGGACGGCACGGGCTGCTGGAAGCCGCCGATTTCGTTGTTGAGCGCGGCAACGGTGTAGGGCCTGGTTTCGCCCGTCAGGATCCACGAGGCGTGCACAAACCAACCATCGAAGGTGGGGTTATCGGCAATCGCCCGGAAGGGCTGGCCGGCGCAATTGCCGCCGTTGAAGGTGGCGGTGGCGCTGCCGCAGCGGCGGTCCACGGTGAACTGCGTCCATTCACCGCCCAGGTAGAAGTTCTCGTAATTGCCGGCCAGGTCGAAGGCCATCAGGTCGGCGGTCTGGGCGTTCATGGCGCCCGTGGAGATCAGGCGGGTGCCGTCGACGCGGATCTGCGGACGGTCCTGCAGGTTGACGGTCGGTGAGCCGCCGCCGGCATCTGTGCCGGTGTTGAAAGCGTGCGCGATGCTGGTGCCGATGGCCAGGTTGGAGGGGCCGTCCGACCAGAGGCGGTAACCCAGGCGGAACAGCAACTGGGTCTGCTCGTCACCGCCATTGCCATGGCCAGCGGAGTTATGGGACTTGCCGCCGGTGAAATAGAGGGTGGCGTTGAGTGCGTCACCGCTGCGGAACACGTCGGCCTTGGCATAGCCGATTTCGGCGCCGCGGCGCGCATCATTGCCGCCGAAGACGTCGGCGCCGATATTCACGGTTTCCGGACGTTCCAGGAACATCAGGTTGCCCGACGAAGTGTTGCCTTCCAGCTGGAAGGACGGCTCGATGACGCCCAGGCTGAAATGCCAGTTGGGAATGCCGATGTAATGGACCACGGCCTTGGAGAGTTCGATGCCTTCGACGCCGCTGCCGCCGACATTGATGCGGAATTCATAGGCGAAATCGTTATAGGCCTTGCCCTCGATGCCCAGATAGGCGCGGCGCATGCCCAAGCCGGTGGCCAGGTCGCGCTGACCGGCGAAGGAGGCGGGCTGCTGGTCCTGCGAGAAGGCGGCGAAGTCGGTCTGGAAGCGGGTGCGCAGCGACATGGTGAAACGGCCGTCGCCGGTCTGGAAGGTCGGGCGGCCATTGTCGTACAGCAGGTTGGCGTAGTTGTACTGCTGTTCCAGGGTCGAAAGCCGGGTGCGGTCCGCCATGATGCGTTCGTCACGGGACGCCAGGGCATCTTCCAGTGCCTGCACGCGCATCGCCAGGTCGCTGGTCGAGGCATAGGGGGTGGACGACTGCGGTGTGTTCTGCGCCAGCACCAGATTCGGCCGCACGACCTGCTCGGCCTGCGCGTCCTTCTTGGTCTCGGCGGCGAAAGCCCCCGTGGCTGCCATCGCGACGGCCGCAACGCCTGTCATCAGTTTCCCGATTTTCATTACCCTCAGTCCCTCTGTGATCCGCGCCATTTTGCGCGTGGGTGCAATCGCAGTGGCCCGCTACAGTCGTATGAAAGTTACGTGACGTTTGCGTGACAGGCTTCGCGGACGCAGCAGAATCCGCACTCCGGACAAAATGCCGCCTGTGGATAGCCAAAAAGCGTGGCGCAAAAGCCGCGCTAACTTTGGGCCAACGCGCCGTATTTGCCCTGGAAATAGACCAGTGGCGCGCCCGCGCCGTCATGTTGCGCGAAACGCAGCACCCGCCCGATCAGAATCGCGTGATCGCCCGCATCCTGCACGCTTTCCCGGGCGCATTCGAAGATCGCCAGCGCGTCGGCCAGCGCGGGCGGGCCCAGGGCGGTGGGAATCAGCGCGATGCCGTCCAGGCTGTGCTCGCCGGGGCCGGCCAGCCGGGCGGACACGGCCCGGTGGCCGGCGGCCAGGATGGAGATGGTGAAACCCGGCGCGCTGGCGAAAAAGGGATAGCGCCGCGAGCGCCGGTCGATGCACCACAGGACCAAAGGCGGGTCGAGCGAGACCGAGGTGAAGGAATTGACCGTAATCCCGATATGGGACGCCTCGTCAGTAGCGGCCGTCATCACGGCGATGCCCGTGGGAAAACAGCCCAGTGCGCCCCGAAAGCCGCGAATATCAAAGGTCATAAGCGTCCTAACCAGCCCCGCTTCACACTCGGTTAAGCGGGGGTATGCATGATCGTTCAAAGGTTAGGCGACCCGGCGAAAAGACCGCAAGCCAAAACCGGGTATTTTTGATGGGTGGGCGGTATCATGGCCGGCAACAATGCGGTCGTTATCAAGCGCATAAAGAAGGGCGGGCATGGCGGCCATCACGGCGGCGCCTGGAAAGTCGCCTATGCCGACTTCGTCACCGCGATGATGGCCTTCTTCCTGCTGATGTGGCTGATCAACACCACCACCCCCGAACAGAAACGCGGCATCGCCGACTATTTCGCGCCCCAGTCCATCGCCCAGACCATGTCTGGTTCCGGCGGCGTGCTGGGCGGCAAGGTGATGGGCGAGGACGAAGCCCATGCCGGCGGCGCCCAGTCGGTGATGCAGAAACAGTCGCCGCCCGCGCCCTCCACCGCCCAGAAGGCGCTGGCCGCCGGCGCCACCGAAGGCGGCGCCAATTCCAGCGCCAACGCCAGCACGCAGGCGTCTTCGCAGGACGGCGAATTCGCCCATGCCGCCGAAGCCATCCGCCAGGCGATGCAGGACAATCCCGACATCGCCAATCTTTCCCATCAAGTGATCCTGGAGAACACGCCGCAGGGCCTGCGCATCCAGCTGGTTGATCAGGATGGACGCCCCATGTTCCAGCAGGGCTCCAACCAGCCCATGCCCTATGCGAAGAAATTGCTGGCGGCGGTGGGCGGAATCGTCTCGCAGCTTCCCAACCGGGTTTCGATCAGCGGCCATACCGGCGGCAATGACGTGAACGCCACCGGCAGCGCCTGGGAATTGTCCTCTTCGCGCGCCAACCAGGCGCGGGCCCAGTTGCAGGCGGGCGGGCTTGGCTCGGACCGCATCTACGAGGTGGCGGGCAAGGCAGGGTCTGAACCGCTGCTGCCCGAAGACCCCAATGCCAGCGCCAACCGCCGCCTTTCGATCCTGTTGATGCGCGAATCCCCGCCCGTACCCGCAAACACCGGTCTGAATTAACTTTTTTCCGTCAAAACCCGCTTCGCCCGCGAATAATAAAGCTGCGTTTGGCCGCGACGCTTGTCATAATTGAGTCGGCAGCGGGCAGGTTTTGAGACGTGACAGACCAGCGCAACACACGCATACCGCAGTTCTTCCTGACCCCGGGCGGGCCCTGCCCCTATTTGCCCGGCCGCACCGAACGCAAGGTCTTTGCCCGGCTGGGCGGCAACCTGGCCCAGCCTCTGTCGGAAGCCCTCACCCATTCCGGATTCCGCCGCAGCCAGTCCATCGCCTATCGCCCGGCCTGTGAAGGCTGCAGCGCCTGCGTCTCCGTGCGCATCAAGGCCAGCCAGTTTGAATCCAGCCGCAGCCAGAAACGCATCCTGAAGCGCAGCGACGATCTGGTGCGCGCCGAAGTGACGGCGGAAGCCACCCGCGAGCAGTTCGCCCTGCTGCGCACCTATCTGGATTCACGCCATCCCGGCGGTGGCATGAGCGACATGGGCCTGTTTGACTATGTCGCCATGGTCGAGGAGACACCGGTGGACACCCGCATTGTCGAATATCGCGGCGCCGGCGGCACCCTGATCGCCTGCGCCCTGACCGACCGGCTGAAGGACGGCCTGTCCATGGTCTACAGCTTCTTTCATCCCGGTGAAGAAGCGCGCAGCCTTGGCACCTACATGATCCTGGATCATGTTCGCGCGGCCCAGGCACAAGGCCTTCCTTACGTCTATCTGGGCTATTGGGTGCGCGGCAGCGAGAAGATGGATTACAAAATCCGCTTCACGCCGCTGGAAGCCCTTGGCCAGAATGGCTGGGAGCCGCTGGCGGTCTAAAGGTCGGCCAATCGGATCCAGACGGCCAGCGCCGCGGAAACCAGCAGCCCGGCGCCCAGTGTTACCGGCCCGTCAAAACCCAACTCGCGTGTCACCGCCATCCAGAGCAGCATGCTGGCGATGCCGACCACGATGCCACCGATCAGGCTGGCCTTCCCCTGTGTCACCCGGGCGCGTGTCGCACTCATCGCGCCCTGCGCTTCAGATCGCCGTGCACGGCGCTGGTGTCATAACCATTGAAGACATGCTTCAGCAGGCCGCAGCGCAGGTCCGAAGTGCCGAAGAACCAGTCCGCCACCGGATAGGTCAGGTTGAAGTTGCGCTCCATCATGATCCCCGGATTGTGATGGGCGATATGGTGACGGCGAATGGAATTCACCAGCGGAATGCGCCGCACGATGCCGTCATTCTTCACATGGCAGCAGAAATGGAACAGCTCGTAATTCAGATACAGCCCCACATTGGTGATCAGCAGCAGCCAGCCGGCGTTGACAAGGCCGAACAGACCCAGGACGTAAGCGGGAACCAGCGACATCGCCATGAACGCCACCAGCGCATAGGGCGGGAAGAACACGATGCGGAAATCGCGGCTGCTGTCGAAGGCCGGCTCGGCATCGGTGAAGAATTCGTGATGCGCCAGGGTGTGGCGCCTGTAGATGCCCATCAGGCCCCTGACCGGGCGATGCATGACATAGCGGTGCAGCCACCACTCAAAGACGTTGGAGACGGCGAAAGCGAAGGGAATTACCAGCCACTCGTACCAGGCCGGGGCCGAGATCTGGCGCGCGCAAACCCAGATCGCCGCCCCACCAAGCACAGCGATCACCGCCACATGCAGCCAGCCGGCATAGGCCGGCGCGATGAGGGATCGGAAGTCGGCCCGGAATGCGGCCTGACGCGGCGGCATGGTCATCTGCTTTCCTTTCGGGCTGGACGATAGGGCTGCCTTCCCGGCAAGGACAAGCCCTGCCCTTTGGCGGCGGCGGCCAGGCCGTATAGGCTGCAGCCATGCCGTTCCTGCAAATCCTCACCCTGGCCGGCGTCGCCGTCTTCGCGGCCAGCGGCGCGTTGGCGGCGGGGCGCAGGTCGCTCGATCCCATTGGCGTCATGGTGCTGGCGATTGTTACCGCCACGGGCGGGGGAACGCTGCGCGATGTCCTGATGAACCGCCACCCCGTGTTCTGGATTTCCGATCCGTCTTTTATAGGTGTGTGCATCGCGGCGGCGGCCGTGACCTGGCTGTGGGTCCGCCGTTTCCCGCCGCCGGACAAGGCCTTGCAATATGCCGATGCGATAGGCCTCGCCTTCTTCAGCATCGCCGGCACGCGCATCGCTGAGGCCGCCGGGCTGTCATCATTCATCTGCGTTATCATGGGTGCGCTTACGGGGTGCGCCGGCGGCCTGATCCGCGATGTCCTGGTGGCGGAAGTACCGTTGATCTTCCGCCAGTCGGAATTGTATGTGACCGCCTGCCTTGCGGGCATCGGCGCCTACCTGCTGCTGGCCACCCTGGCCGTGCCGCCGGACGTCGCCAGCATGACGGGAATTGCAACCATCGCGCTGATCCGGATTGCTTCCATCCGCTGGCGGATCACGCTGCCCGTGCTTCAGATTCCGCCCCGACCGGACATCTGACCCGCGTCATATAAGGTTCAACGGTTCTGTCTAACCTTGTCCTGGCCGATTCGTTCACGGCCCAGGCATCGAAAGATCAGGCAATGGCAACCGCACTGACTTGGATCGGCAACTTCACCGTGTTCCTGGGTTCCGTGGCGCTCATTGTGACCGCGTTCTCCAATGTCGGTGAACGAAGCAGATAATCCCGTTCGGGCTGCTAGGCAGCCGCGCCCGAGCCGCCGAACCTGGCCTTCCATTCCGCGATCTGTTCGTCGGTGATCTTGGCGATCAGGATTTCCGGCGCCTTGATCGGCTGGCCGGGCGTGAGATCGTCCAGCAACGCTGCCATGCCTTCCGACGGGAAGGGAATGACGCCGCCGCGATAGCCCACCGGCTGGATGCATTCATGGATGGTCTTGGCGAAAGACGGCATGATCGGCCACAGCAAGTGCGCGAACTGGTGGATCAGGTTCAGTCCCACCCGCACGCCCACCGCCGCCTTGGCGCGGTCGGTCTTGATATGGGTCCAGGGCGCTGCCTTGGTCATATATTCGTTGCCCGCCACCCAGATGGCGCGCATCTCGCCCATCGCCTTGCGGAACTCCGCATTCTCCATGAACTCGGCATATTGCGCGATGCGCTTGTCGAGTTCGGCGATCAGCGCCTTTTCGTCTTCGCCATATTCGCCCTCGCCCGGCACCTGGCCATCAAAGCGCGCGACGCAGAATTTGGTCACCCGGTTGACGAAGTTGCCCAGCACATCG